>JASLCD010000334.1 GCA_030146295.1 Chryseobacterium sp. | reverse complement strand
AGCAGAAAGAACTTTTTGAACAACTAAAAAATTCCTAAGCTATGAGTGAAAGAATATCACGGGAAGAACTCGTAAGAATTTATAATATAGAAATCACTTTTTTTGATGAACTTGTAGACTATGGGCTGCTGAATATACAGATTGAAGACGATATCCATTATCTGATGTATGAAGATCTGCCTGATCTGGAAAAATTTTCCAACTGGTATTATGATCTCGAAGTCAATCTTCCTGGTCTCGAAGTGATTCACAATATGCTGAAAAAACTGGATGCGCTGAACCGTAGAAACAGGGAACTGATGAATAAACTTTCAGCAATAAGTGATCAATATGAAGATATTTAGCTTAGTTTTGTAGCTTTTTAAAGCAACTCTATAATTATGAATGAAGAAAAGGTGATTACACTAAAACCAGAGAGGAAAATTTTTGAAGATATTTATTTTAGCGGTAATCAGGGGAGTCTGCTTTTTTCATCTACAACGAAAAGTAAAACCATTGCTACTATTGCAGCAGCAGTGATTGTTTTCATTGTTTTTCTTTTAAAAGATCACCTGAGCAAAGAAAGCAAGGGGATTTTATATTTTTTGAGTTTCATATTTCTGCTTTGTGCTGTTTTTCTCTCAGTGAGCGTTAATAAAGTTTCAAGATGGAAGAAGCAGGTGAATCATTATTTAAATGTACTGGAGAAGTGTAAAGTATACGAAATCAGATTCGATCAGCATTTTTTCACTGTGAATATTGACGGGGAAAAAGAAACGAGCGAGTGGAAAGATTTTGAATATTTTGACAGCAACAATGAATTTATTTCCCTTGAAGGAAAATACAGCTATATGTTTCCCAGAAAAGCAATGAGTGAAAAAGAATACAGCATTCTTAAAAGTAAATTAAAGGAAAACATCAAGCAATAAAAATAAAAAACGGAACAAAATTTTTGTTCCGTTTTTTATTATCTGTAAAGTGGTTACTACCCTTCATTATTTTCTTCCAGCCAGCCCATTTCTTTCATCCAGTCATCATTGTAGATTTTACCTACATATCTTGAACCATGATCATGGAGTAAAACTACGATTACATCATCTTTGGTGAACTGATCTTTCATCTGAATCAACGAAGCAATAGCACTTCCTGCAGAATATCCACAGAAAATACCTTCTTCTTTAGCCAGCTTTCTAGCATAGATGGCACCGTCTTTATCAGTTACCTTTTCAAAATGATCAATTACAGACATATCATAATTCTCAGGAATGATATCTTCCCCGATACCTTCTGTAATATAGGTATAAGCATGGTCGTAGTGCAATTCTCCTGTTTCGTGGAATTCTTTCAGAATAGAACCGTAGGTATCTACTCCGATTACCTTAATATCCGGATTTTTCTCTTTGAAGAAAGTTCCGCATCCTGTGATCGTACCTCCTGTTCCGGCTCCTGCCACAAAGTGAGTCAGGTTTCCTTCAGTCTGTTCCCAGATCTCAGGAGCGGTAGATTCGTAATGAGCTGTTCTGTTGGATAGGTTGTCATATTGGTTCACATACCATCCGTTTTCCGTTTCTTTTGCCAGCCTTTTAGATACTGAATAATAAGAACGCGGGTCAGTAGGCTTTACGTCTGTAGGACACACGATTACTTCAGCACCTACAGCACGAAGAATATCACACTTTTCCTTTGACTGCTTTGAATTGGTTACAAAAATACATTTGTAGCCTTTGATGATCGCAGCCAAGGCAAGTCCCATTCCTGTATTTCCGGAAGTACCTTCAATGATGGTTCCTCCAGGTTTTAATCTGCCGTCTTTTTCGGCATCTTCTATCATTTTAAGAGCCATTCTGTCCTTTACTGAGTTTCCGGGATTGAAGGTCTCTACTTTTGCTAATACTAATGCCGGGAAATCTTCACCTAACACTTTGTTAAGCTTTACCAGCGGTGTGTTACCTATAGTTTCAAGGATATTTTTTGCGTATTTCATAAATGTTTTATATGCGGCGCAAAGATAAGGCTTTTAAAATTATCTGCGCTGTGGATAACATGTGGATAAGTTGTTGATAAATATTGAAATACCCGAAACAATCAATGTCAATCAATGATCAATCTAGTTGTACTTAATAACTTTCACAGGAGAAATCTTACTGATCAGGTAGCTAGGAATAATTAAAGCCAATCCTGAAATAAGAAGAATTCCCAATGAAATAGAAATAATTGCGATAGGATTAAGGTCTACCGGAACCGTACTTACATAATAGTTTTCCGGGTTAAGCTTTATTACACCAAAAAATTTCTGGATCAAAATAAGTCCCAATCCGATTGCATTTCCATATAAAAGTCCCGGAATCATAATAATCAGGGTATAATTGATAAAAGTAGCTCTTATCTGTGAATTGCTTGCTCCTAATGTCTTCAGAAGACCAATAGAATTTGTTCTTTCAATAATAAGAATCAGAAGAACCATGATAATATTGATCACCACTACGATCAGCATAATAATAATGATCAAAGCTATGTTGGTATCAAAAATACTGATCCAGTCTGTAATTTGCGGGAATTTTTCAGTTGCTTTTTCAGCGTAGTTTTTATAACCGATCAGTTTTTCAATTTCAGGAAAATCTTTGTCGATATCATTTACATTTTTTAAGAAGATATCTATTCCGCCGATCTCATCGGGTTTCATATCCTGAATTTTTCTTGCATGGTTGATCCCACCAATAACAAACTGTTCGTCAATCAGTTTAATATCCGTTCTGTAAATGCCTATAATCCGGAATTTACGATAAAGGGGTTTTTGATCAGCCTTTAAAAATACGGTAACAATACTGTCATTTATTTTAAGGTGAAGATCATTGGCTACTTTTTGCGAAATAGCTACGTCATTGTTGAAGCCTTTCTCCGTAACTTTCGGAGTAGTACCAGCAATAAGGAATTTTTTAAATCTTAAGCTGTCAAAATCTTTTCCGATTCCTTTGAATATAATCCCCGCAAAATTGTGTTCGTTACGCATAATTCCGGTAACCATCACATATTTCTGAGTACTTTCTACATCGGGAAGTCCTTTTATTTTTGCAATATTGAGGCCTTGATTATCAAGTACGGAAGTATTATAAGAGGAGTTCGAGCGCGTTGATCTTACAGTGATATGTCCGCTGAAATCTGCCAGCCTCTCTTTGATAGCTTTTTTGGAACCAAAACCGGTGGCTACGGTAATTAAGGAAACAATAATCCCTAATGCTACGGAAAGCCTGCCAATGAAGATGATAACCCTTGAAAGGTTATTTTTGTTATCTTTGGAAAATGCTATTTTTCTAGAGAAATATAAAGGAAATTTCAAGCTTATGAATTTA
>JASLCD010000333.1 GCA_030146295.1 Chryseobacterium sp. | reverse complement strand
TATAATTTACAAATTTAGCAAAAAATAATATGTTCACAGGAATTATTGAAGCAGTTGGTGTTATTGAGAAGATTGAAGAAAAAGGAAGCAATATAGATTTTACCTTAACATGCCCTTTTACAAGCGAGTTAAAAATAGACCAGAGCCTTGCTCACAACGGTTGCTGCCTTACAGTGGTTGAAATAAAAGACAATCAGTATGTGGTAACAGCGATCAACGAAACACTGGAAAAAACCAATCTTGGAAAGTGGGAATTGGGAACTGTTGTGAATCTGGAGCGCTGCATGAAGATGGATGGAAGACTGGATGGGCATATTGTGCAGGGGCACGTTGATAAAACTGGTGAAGTTGTGGGAATTGAAAATAAAGACGGAAGCTATTTTATTACCATGAAATATGATCATGACGGAAGTTTTGTAACCGTTCCTCAGGGGTCAATTACAGTAAACGGAATCAGTCTTACAGTTGCAAAAAGTGAAGATGCTCAGTTTTCGGTAGCCATTATTCCTTATACTTGGGAATTTACCAATATGAAACATTTGAAAATCGGTGATAAAGTAAACCTGGAATTTGATATCATTGGTAAGTATATTGCTAGGTTAATTAAAAAGTAGAATGTCGATTAATAAGTATAAAGGATATAGCTTAAGAAACCGTGTTTTTTTCGGTTTCCTATTGGTATGTTTTTTAAGTGTTGTAGCAACTTCGCTTGTTCCCTACTTTGTATTAAGGAATAATTCTTTGCAGCAAAGTAATATTGACATGCAGGAGAAGACTACTGCGGTAATGAGGTATCTTGATTATGCTGTAAGCCGTACACTTGTAGAAACTAAAGATTTACCAACGGTTTTAGGAAACAAAATTTTCGAGATAGGGGATATCAACCAGCACGATATTATTATTTATGATTTAAAAGGAGATTATCTGCTTTCCAATAAAGATGAAGCTTTGGTTGAGCAGAAAACAATTCCTATGGAGATCATTAATAGGATATTGGCAACGGATGCCAGGGTTGATTTGACGCGATATGACGCCGCTAAAGATGCCAGGCTTACTTCTTCCTATCTTCTTCTGAAAAACAATGAACTGAAACCGATAGGGGTAGTCTATATTCCTTTATATCATAATGAATCTGCTTATCTAGAGGTTCTTCATCAATATGTAAAATACATTCTTTTAGTTGATATATTTCTTATTCTGTTCAGCATCTGGATCAGCTGGGTGACGTCTAACAGTCTCGCAAAAACAATTACGAAATTCTCTGATATGATTACCCGTATTACATTATTTGAAAATGAAATGCGTCCTATCAGATACTATAAAAATGATGAGCTTAATGCGTTGGCAAGAGCTTATAACAGAATGATTCTGCAAATACAGGATCAAAAAGAAAGATTGAGATTCAAGGCATCAGAAGAAGCCTGGAGGGAAATGGCCAAGCAGGTTGCCCATGAAGTGAAAAACCCGCTGACTCCGATGAAGCTGACTATTCAGAATTTTGAAAGAAAATTTGATCCGGAAGATCCGAATATCAGAGAAAGGGTAAAACAGATGAGTAAAACGATTGTGGATCAGATAGACCTGATTGCAACGGTAGCTTCAGCTTTCTCAGAATTTGCAAAACTTCCCGAAAAAAATAATGAAGTGATCAATCTGAATACTGAAGTTGAAGATATTCTCCGTGTCTTCAATGATGACAGTATCTTTATGCATGCCAATAAGAGCAATATTATGATCAACATGGATAGGATTTATCTTTCCAGGATTATAACAAACCTTGTGACCAATGCAAAACAGGCAGAAAGCGATGAACGGAAACTGATCATCAATGTAGATGTGGAACAGCACCAGAGAAGAGTGATTATTTCTGTTCAGGATAACGGAATTGGAATCCCTGAAAATATGTACGAAAGAATCTTTGAACCGAATTTCACGTCTAAAAGCAGTGGAATGGGACTGGGATTATCTATGGTGAGAAAGATGATTGAAGATTATAAAGGAGAGATCTCTGTGAAATCAGAAGTAGGAAAGGGGTCAACCTTCATTATTACACTACCTACCAATTTATAGTGAAACCTTTTACATTTAAGCAATTTGAAATTCAGCAGTCTAAAGACGTCTTCCGTGTAGGAACAGACGGTGTTCTGCTTGGTGCATTGGCAGATATTGCCAGTGCTTCCGGTGTTTTGGAAGTGGGAACAGGAACAGGATTGATCTCTTTGATGCTGGCGCAAAGGAATTCACAGGCTCATTTTTTAGGATTGGATATTAACGAAGATGCTGCAGTACTTACTAAGCTTAATTTTGAAAACGCACCTTTTCATGCCAGGCTGAAAAACAGACATCAGGATTTTAAAACTTTTGAGACGGAAGCGCGGTTTGATCTTATCATCTCCAATCCTCCTTATTTTGAAGAATCTGGCTCTGAAAAGGATAAGATTGCACGCCAGACAGTAGAATTAAACTTCAGACAGTTAATTGCCAAAGCGGCACAGTTATTATCTGAAAACGGTATTTTTTCTGTTATTATTCCTGTTGAAGCAGGAGGTGTTTTTATTTCAATAGGTAAAGAAAATCACCTGTTTTTAAACAGAAGAATCAATATTAAAGGCATTGAAAATTCAAATGTTAAAAGGCTGATTCTGGAATTCTCATCACAAGAAAAAGAAATCGCTGAGTCTGATTTTATCATAGAAAAAAGTCCGAGACAATACTCGGACCAATATCTTGAACTCACTAAAGAGTTTCATGTTTTTAAATAGAAACTGGAAATTACAAAAATTTATTATAAGAATCCTGTAAGTCTAATTTCTGAATTTTAATTATTCAAACAGCTCTGCTGTATCCAGTACAGATACTTTCCCGTCTTCACATCTGATGGCCTCCCCAGGGAAGTTTTGAATCATGTGATAATCGTGTGTTGCCATTACTACTGCAGCACCATTTTCAAGAGCGACCTGCTTTAATAGGGTCATGATTTCGTTGGAAGTTTCAGGATCCAGGTTTCCTGTTGGTTCATCCGCTAAGATCAGATCCGGGTGGTTAAGAAGAGCTCTTGCGATAGCGATACGCTGCTGCTCACCTCCGGAAAGCTCATGGGGCATTTTGTGCTTCTTGCTTTTCATGTTTACGCTTCCCAAAACCTCGTTGATGCGGTCTTCTATTTTTACTTTATCATTCCAGCCAGTTGCTTCAAGAACGAATTTTAAGTTTTTTTCAACCGTTCTGTCAGAAAGTAACTGGAAATCCTGGAAGACGATTCCTAATTTTCTTCTTAGGTTTGGAATATCAGACGGTTTTAGCTTTGCCAGGTCAAATCCTACAACAGTTCCGTGTCCTGATGCTAAGGGAATGTGTCCGTAAAGCGTTTTCAGAAGGGAACTTTTTCCGGAACCTGTTTTTCCGATAAGATAGCAGAATCTACCTTTTTTAATGTTAAGATTTACATCAGAAAGTACAGTGAAGTTTTTTTGTGCAATCTTTGCACTTTGTAAACTTATAATGTTGTCTCCGGAGATATTTGTATGTGGCATAATTTAATTTTAAAGACTATTTCTAACAAAAATATTTCAACTTTTAAAAATAGAAAAAGATGTTGATACAGCCTAAATTTTAGTAAATTTTAACAACAAAAAATGCCTGAAAAATAACTTCTCAAGCATGATTTGTATATGATAATAAAAAGATTATCTCTTAGCGCGTGCAGCACTTACAGTTAAACTCTTTCTGCC
>JASLCD010000299.1 GCA_030146295.1 Chryseobacterium sp. | reverse complement strand
TGAATGTATTTAAAATCCCTGTCTCAGTAACTTATTTAACGGGTAGGGTATTACTTATTGGTGCAATATCAGCTTCACCGATGTTCCTCGCTCAGAAAAAAGACAGTTTAAAAGAAAAATCCATCGACGAGATTGTTGTTGTTGGATACGGAACGCAGAAAAAAAGTAAAGTTTCCGGTGCTGTTTCGGAGGCCTCATTGGATAAGCTTACTTCCAGATCTCTGTCTGGAGTAGGAGAAGTTCTTCAGGGTAAAGCTCCCGGAGTAACTGTAGTGAATGAAGGTGGAGATCCTAATGGCTCACCTAAGGTAAATATTCGTGGTCTGGGAGGAATCAATGGAGAAACACCTCTGTATGTTGTAGATGGAGTTGTTTTTAATGGAACGCCATCTATTAATCCAAATGACATTCAGGATATTTCGGTGCTTAAAGATGCTTCTGCAGCGATTTACGGCGCAAGATCTTCAGGAGGGGTTATCCTTATTACGACTAAAAGAGGGAAAAAAGGAAATCTTACAGTAGATTTTGATGTGAAATATGGGGTGAATCAGGCATGGAGGTTGAAAGAATCTCTGAATGCAGCGGAATTTCAGGATGTAATGTATAAAGCATATGAAAATGCCGAGAAACTGGGAAGCTTACCTGCTGCTTTTAATCCTAACCAATATCCGGACGGAAGAATTACCAGAACAGACTGGATGAAAGAAATTTTCAGAACAGGAACGATTCAGGAATATAATGTTAACTTAAGCGGAGGCAGTGAGAAGTCCAGATACTTTGTGGGAATGAACCACAGAAACCTGGAAGGGATCTTATTGAATACGCAGGCAAAACGATACAACTTCAGAGTCAATTCTGAACATAAAGTGAAAGACTGGCTGACGATCGGAGAAAATATGTATTATAATTACTCTGATGGCAATACAGCAGATACAAAAAGTGGTTACACAGGAGCCTTAGTTGCTGCTATGTATTATCCGCCTAATGTTCCGGTATACACACCAAGCGGAGCTTTTTCCGGATTACCGATTGATGTGGCAGGAGGTTACGGAGATATGATTAATCCGGTAGCTTATCTTAAAAGGATCAGCATCAGAAATCCTACTCATGAGATTTTGATCAACCCTTATGCGGAAATTACTTTGGCTAAAGATTTAAAATTCCGCTCCAACTTCTCACAGACCTTTAAACTGGGTGATGTAAAAAACTTTACTTATAGAGTATTGGAGGTAGGGAAAATTTTTGATACCAATAATTTAGAATACCAGTCCAATAATTCATCTACAGCGCTTGCGGAGCAGTTGCTTACTTACAAGATTGCTGCCGGACAGCATAATTTTGACTTTCTGGGAGGATTTACTTTCCAGAAGACCATTGATGAAGGTTTTGTAGCAAAAGCCTATGATTTCAGAAGTGAGGCTGAGGTTTTTCAACATCTTCAGAATGCTGCAGACACCAATAAAGATGTTTCCAGCTACCGATACAAGCAGTCTTTGGTTTCTTACCTGGCACGAGTAAACTATGACTATGCCGGAAAGTATATTGTAAGTGTATTGGGCAGACGTGATGGCTCTTCACTAGTAGCGAAGCAAAACCGTTTTGCCAATTATTATGCTGTTTCCGGTGCGTGGGTAGTTTCGAAAGAAAACTTTATGCAGGATATTTCATGGCTTTCAAGTCTGAAATTGAGAGGAAGTTATGGTATTCTGGGTAACCTCGGAGGAATTTCGCCACAAGCTGTTAATCCATTAATGACCAGAGATAATAATGTGATTTTCGGGCAGGATCCTTCTCAGAATATTGCTTATTATGCTACAACACGTCCAAATCCGGATCTGAAATGGGGTAAGTCTGAACAGACTAACTTTGGGGTAGATGCTTCATTCCTTCACAACAGCCTTTCCTTACAGTTTGATTATTTTGTAAAGAATTCTAAAGATCAGATCTTCAATGTAAGTTTGCCAAGTACGGCAACGTATAACAATCAGTATGTAAATGCAGGATTATTTCAGGATAAAGGATATGAACTGGGAATCAACTATAACAAGATAATTTCCGGTGATTTTACATTCTCAATAGGAGGAACTTTCAGTCAACTAAAAAATACGGTGAAACAGCTTGCCAATGTGGATGAGATCTTTATCAATGATAATGGAGTAAGAGGTGTACTGAAGCCAACCCGTGTGAAAGTAGGAGACGCTCTCTATTCTTTCTATGGTTATAAGACAGGAGGAATTTTCCAGACACAGGAAGAGATCAACAATTATAAGGATGCCAACGGTAATCTTATTCAGCCAAATGCAAAACCCGGAGATATCAAATTCCTGAAGAAAGAAGGAAATACAGGTGTACTTAACAATAATGATTTTGTAAACCTTGGAAGCCCGTATCCTAAATTCTCCTATGGATTCTCTTATAATATGACCTGGAAAAACTTTGACCTGAATTTATTCTTTCAGGGAGTATACGGAAATAAAATATTCAACGGAATGAAATTTATTTCTTTGAATCCTGGTGGAACTGGGCAGAACTATAACATGGATAAAGATATCCTGAATGCTTGGACTCCTCAGAATACCAATACCGATATTCCAAGACTGGTACACGGAGATCCAAGTGGTAATTATTCCAAAGTATCAGATTTCTATGTGGAAGATGGATCTTATCTAAGACTGAAGAATCTTACTGTCGGGTATTCATTACCAAAGGAATTGTACAGCAAACTGGATGTAAACAAAGTGAGAATTTATGTAACTACCAACAATCTGTTTACGATAACGAAATATACAGGATTTGATCCTGAAGTAGGAATGAACTCTTATGGTGTGGATACCGGAAGATATCCTCAGGCACGTTCATTCATCTTTGGAGTAGAGATCGGTTTATAATTTTTTAACCCACAAAAAAGTAAAAAATGAAATTTTTCAATAAAATATTTTTAGTATCAGGAATATCCGTAATGCTTTTATCATGTACGGGAGAACTGGATGTTCAGCCGGAAGGAACACCTACAGAAGCCAGTTTCTGGAAGACAGAAAATGATCTGATTACAGGAGCCAATGCCATGTATAAGCCTTTATTCGATGGAGAATTTTACGGAAGAGGTCTGTTTTGGTTTATCAATGCCAGTGATGATATGGTAACCGGAAGAGCGAAAAGTGAAGCAGATAACGCAAAAAACTTCAGCAGTAATTACATCGCGGCAGGAGATCTTGAAACCCAATGGAACAAAAGATACAACGTAATTGGAGTTGCCAACCGTGTGATCCGTAATATTGACAACATTCAGACTTCACAGGCTACTAAAAATAAATACCTGGGGGAAGCTCTGTTCATGAGCAGCAGAATGTATTTTGAGCTTTCCTATTCTTACGGAAACGAAAAAGCAGGAGTTCCTATTATTGATCGTTCAAAAGATCCGGATCCAAATCCGATTCCAAGGGCTGCCAACGTAATGGAGAATTACACTTACATCGTGAATGATCTGAAAAGAGCGGCAGAATTATTACCTACTCAGGCAGAACTTCCTGCAAAAGATTACGGAAGACCGCATAAAGCTGCAGCATGGGCGCTTTTAGCAAAAGTATACCTGTTTATGAAAGACTGGAAGAATGCAGAATTCTGGGCTAATGAGGTAATGACTAAAGGAAACAGAGCCTTACTAGGTAATTTTGCTGATGTCTTTAAAGCAGATAACAATTACAGTTCAGAATATATCTGGTCTATCCCCGGAACGCCTAAGTTTACAGCATGGGGAAGTATTCTTCCCGGAGTAATGCTTGAAAATAAAGGATGGGGAGAATATAACGGATGGGGATACTTCCAGCCAACAAAAGAATTGTATGATGAATATGAGGCAGGAGATCTTAGAAGAAGTGTTTCTATTCTAAAAGTAGGAGATAAATTTACATTCAATGGAAAAGAAAGAATATATGCTTCTTCCAACTCTCTTACCGGATACCAGTTCAATAAATATATGGATGCCTTCAAATATCAGCTGAACAGCGGCCATGTGAGTGCCAACGGAGATTATCCATGTACAGATCTTGCCGTTCCTATTATGCGATATGCTGAGGTTATCCTTATTAAAGCAGAAGCTTTACTGATGCAGGGGAAATCCGCAGATCAGGAAATCAATATGATCAGAGTACGTGCAGGTTTATCTCCCAAAAACGGATGTACAATGGCAGATCTGAAACATGAAAGACGTTGTGAACTGGCAGGTGAATGGGCAGACAGGCACAGAGACCTAGTACGTTGGGGAGATGCACAGGCAGCATATGCAAAGCCTCTGCACGGTATCAATGGGCAGGTTGTGTGGGCCGCCAGAAACTTTAATCCGGCTGTACATAATGTTTGGGCAGTTCCGCAGGCTGAAATCGTAAACAGTCATGGCATCATTAAACAAAATGAAGGCTGGTAAAATCTTAAGCTTATATATTATCCACTATATCATTGCAGAAGCTTCTGTGATGATATAGTTTTTTACAGAAATTATGAAACGGAAACTATCAAAAATTTTGGCTGTACTGGCCCTGGCTGTTTTTTCCGAAAATCAGGCACAGAATTATTTAAACTACAATGTTGGCAATGCACATTCACATAATGATTATATGCAGGAGATCCCCTTTTGGCAGGCCTACTATGCTCACTTTGGTTCCATAGAAGCGGATGTTTTTCTTGTAAAGGGGCAACTTTGGGTGGCTCATACCGAAAAAGAACTTTCAGCAGACAGAACACTGGAAAATCTGTATCTCGATAATATTTCAAAACAGATTAAACTGAATAAAGGAAATATCTATCCGGATACCAGTAAGAAACTTCAGCTGCTGATTGACATTAAACAGGATTATAAAACATCATTGGCCGCATTGGTAAGTACATTAAAGAAATATCCTGAGATTACGGAAAATCCGGGAATTAAAATTGTGATTACCGGAGGAAGACCTCAGCCGGCAGATTTTAAAAATTATCCGAATTATCTTTACTTTGATGGAGATCTAGATAAAAATTATTCTGCAGATCAGCTAAAAAGAATCGGAATGTTCAGTGCAGACCTTCCGGGATTGGTAAAATGGAACGGAAAAGGAATTCCGAGAGACGAAGAAACAGCAAAGATTAAAGCCGCTGTGGAAAAAGCGCATTCCCAGCAGAAAGCCGTACGTTTTTACGGAGCTCCGGATTTTCCGAATGCGTGGGTAAACTTTATGGATATGGGAGTGGATTATATCAATACAGATCATATTCCGGATCTTAAAAAATTCATGAACTCTATCCCGAAAAATTTTTATAAAAATACAAAAGAATACAACACTTATAATCCTACTTATGCATCAGACGGAGCAGATAAAAAAGTAAAGAATGTGATCCTTCTTATCCCGGACGGAACTTCTCTGCCACAATATTATGCTGCTTTTACAGCCAACAAAGGAAAGTTGAATGTTTTCAATATGAAAGCAACAGGACTCTCCAAAACCAATTCATCCAATGCCTATATCACAGATTCGGCTCCGGGTTCTACCGCATTTGCAACAGGAGTGAAAACCAAAAATACCTTTGTAGGGGTAGATCATATGGGAAAAGCCCTGGCACAAATTCCCGATATTATTGCTGAAAAAGGAGTGGTTTCAGGATTGATTTCTACGGGTGATGTTACGGATGCAACCCCAGCTGACTTCTATGCACATTCAGATAACAGAAACAGTTCGGAGCCAATTCTGAAAGATTTTGCCGCTTCAAAAACTAAAATTCTGATCGGAGGTCCTACAAGCGGATTATCTCAGGAAAATGTGCAGAAATTTAAAGATGCTAAAGTCGATCTTTATCACGATTTGAAATCAGTAACTAAAATAAACAACCGTACTTTGGTTATTGATCCTCTGGCTTCACAAAGAATGACCAACGGAAGAGGAAACTGGCTTGCCGATGCGTTTGACCTTACCTTAAATGATTTGAAGAATAATAAAAACGGATTCTTTATGATGATAGAAGCCTCGCAAACTGACGGTGGCGGTCATAGCAACAATATCGAGCAGCTGGTTACAGAATTACTGGATTTTGATCATGTTGTGGGTAAGGCGATGAAATTTGCTGATGAAAACAAAGAAACCTTGGTGATTGTGGTTGGTGACCACGAAACCGGAGGATTAACTTTACTGGATGGAAGCCTTAAAGAAGGCTGGATATTCGGAAATTTCAGTACCAATGACCATACTTCTATTCCGTCAAGTGTTTTTGCTTACGGACCGAATTCTAAAGAGTTCACAGGATTATTTGAAAATACTGAAATCTTCAATAAGATATTAACAGCTTATGGAATTCAGAAATAACTTTTGATTTTACTGCTTTTACTTTTACAAAGAGAGGCTGTTTCGTTTTGAAACAGTCTTTTTCTTATAAGCTGATCTGTAATGTCCTTGTGAGAAAATAATAAAAAGGCTGCCTCAAAAGAGAGACAGCCTTTGAATATATCTAACAAATAATAATTTAGAAATTGGTCTTTACGATTAATTCAGACAATTCTGCATTCACAAAATCAATAGGCATTATCCCATATGAACCCTGAGTATTTGTTTGGAAGAATGTTTTAAGCTTTGGATTAATAGCATTGGATACTGTAGGAATGCTTGGGATCCCAAAGACTCCTGGCTTGTAACCGCTGGTGAAATTCACGAAAAGCTTCCCATTTGTATCATTTTTGGCTTCATTAAGCAGGCCGGAAATTCGGTTCCATTTATCATCATTGTTTGTTACTTTATAATAATCCTGTACTTTCAGCTGTACACCGGAATTATTGATGTCAAATGTAGTATTATCTGCCCATGGGGAAGCGTTGATTCCTTTAGTTGTTCCCGAAGAAAATCTTCTCAATAACTTGATCTTACCTCTTACAGCACCTAGAGTAGGAATGTTTGCTCCAAGATCCCATTTCGAAGAATTTTTCTGTACATAAGAATCAAATGTCTGCTCAAAACTTCTGGTAGTATTTGATGCATCATATTCTTCTTTTACTGACATGATAATTGTTTCAGATGGATGGCTGTCCAGGAATGCATAGCAAGCATTAAGCACATCATCAAAATTCAGATTTTGATAAATGGCTCCGTGATGAATAGCGAAAGCATTGTCAATATGCCTGCAACGTATGTCCAGAAAGCGGACTCCAGCATTAAGTTGTTCCGCAATGCTGAGGTCTTGGGTTTTAGCCGTACCTGATACAACAGGGGCATCTACACGTGCACCTGAATCGTGAGTTCCGGGAATGGAGATTTTTGAAATTGAAATATTATCCTGAATACCAGACATCCAGCTATTCATGGCTATAGGTAATAATGAAGCCCTGTTATTCTTTTTTGTGATGGGAGCTACACTGTTTTCATTAGAATCTCTGTCCAGCATGCTGTTGTTTGAACAGGAAAAAAAGATAGACGCTGTAACAACCCCAAGAGTGACGGCTGTGAAACGTTTCATGTTTTGTTTGAACATAGTTTTTTTATTTTTTAATGTAGCTTAAAAATAAGAATATATCAAAGTAAGAGGAGTTAACTTAATCTTAAGAGATAATTAAGTTGCTGTCAATATAAAGTCAGGAAACTGGAAGACGGAAATCCGTCCATAATAAAAAAGCTTTCAGAATTTTTAGAATAATAAATTTACAATGAAATGGTGATCAGGGAGCAAGCGTCAAAGCTAAACCTCAAGCTTTCAGCGGCACACTTCCATCTCAAAAAACAAAGTCCTCTTTCAAACCGGGAAGTCCGAACTTGTGGTCTCCGATAATGAAATCTTTCATTTTAATAAGAGCCGGGAATTTATGAGTAAACTCTTTGTGTGAGTTTTGAGGTACTTTGGCATCATCCTCACAGGATGAATATTCTTTGTCAACAATCACTTTGCCTGTAGAAAAATTGATTTCATTCGTAAAACTGAAATCACAGGTATCTTCAAAATGATCCTGCAAACCTATCAGATAGAAATCACCGTTCTGAAATCTGAAAGTATGCTTGTATTTCTGTGTATGTCTGGGGTTGGTAAAAAACTGTTGTCCGATAACCAGACAGTTATTTTGTATAGTAACTTCAAGCGTATTGTCTGAAGGGTAAAATCCGAATCCGCTTGAAAAAATGATGGCCGAATTTTCTTTCCATACTTTTAGGCCGCTGTTTTCCTTTTTCAGAATATAGAAAACCCTTTTGTAGTCAACTGTACCTTCCAGGTTTTGTTTGTCTGATGCTTTTATATTTGTATCAAATACCAGAACAGTTTCATCTTTTCCATCTTTGTCAAGATCACCTTTGGCTTCTGCAATCTGGGTATATCCTTTTGGAACCTGAAAATTTTTCAGATTCTGAGCAGATAAGTTCGTTACAGATAAGAAAATCAAAAACTGAAAGGCGGATTTCATTCGTATCAGTATAATTAAAAATGTGGTCATCCGAAATAAAAATCATTTTTCAAATTACCACATTTTATAGGTTTAAATTAATGGGATAATATGCTTTCAAGATCTTTCCAGAACATTGGATAAGATTTTTCTACTACATCTTCATCTTCAATATTAAGTTCTTTAATCAGACTGAACGGAGCAAAACTCATTGCCATTCTATGATCCTGATATGTTTTGATAGAGATGTTGTCTTGCGGCTCTCCGAAACTGATTGATTTAATCGTTAAATCTGTAATTTCTGTCTCAGTACCCAGTTTTTCAAGCTCATTATATAAAGCAAGAAGTCTGTCGGTTTCTTTTACCCTCAATGTTCCCAACCCGGAAATATCAAAAGGGATTTTTAAGGCTGCTGCCGTTACGCAAAGCGTTTGTGCAATATCGGGACAGTCATTCATATCCAGGATTATTTTTTCCGGAAAAGAAAAGTTTTGCTGAGGTTCCAGCGTTAGTTGATGCTCATCTTCTGAGAATATTGTTTTGATCCCGAAGAATTTTTCATAGATATTGGCAATTGCAGAATCCCCCTGTGTTGATTCTTTGTAGAAACTTTTCAGGTGAATGGGTTCTCTTCCCAATGCACAGATAGAGTAGAAGTAAGAAGCAGAGCTCCAGTCACTTTCCACTTCATAATGTACATCAGAAGATTCATTATCAGGAGTGAAAGGTTCTACTTTGATGGTATTTCCTTCAAAACTGCTTTGGATACCAAATTTTGTCAGAATATCAAGGGTCATTTCAATATAAGATCTTGAGGTAACTTCTCCTACAAGATTAATTTTCAGTCCGTTTTCAAGTTTTCCTGCAACAAGAAGTAGAGATGTGATAAACTGGCTTGAAATATTGGCCGGAACATCTACAGAAGTCTGGGTGATCTTTTTTCCTGTAATTTTTAAAGGTGGAAACCCTTCATTCTCCATATATTCAATTTCTACTCCAAGATCTCTCAAAGCATTAACCAGATTCTTGATAGGTCTTTCTTTCATTCTTCCCGAACCGGTAAGGATGGTTGTCTTGCCTTCCTGGATAGAATAATAAGAAGTCAGAAAACGCATTGCCGTTCCTGCATGGTGGATGTCTACTACTTCACTGTTTTCAGAGAGTGCTTTTTTTAACAATTGGGTGTCCTGAGAATTGGATAAATTTCCAATTTTGATATTGCTGAACAGACTTTCCAAAATCAACAAACGATTCGAAATACTTTTCGAACCGCTGATCTGTACTGTTTTTCCTCCTGATAATTTTGATTTTTCCAGCTTCTTCATTATAATTTTCTTCATTATATTAAAAAAATTATGAGTTAAAAATGTCATACAATTGATAACTCATAATTGATTACTATTTAAGTTTTTCGTTATTCTGATGCCGGTCTTTATCCCGGTCAGTTTTGACTTTCATTTTTCTGTCGAAAGCTTCCTGCAGATTTACTCCGGTTTGATTAGCCAGACATAATGTTACAAAAAGTACATCTGCCAGCTCTTCACCAAGGTCTTTGCTTTTATCACTTTCCTTTTCGCTTTGCTCGCCATATCTTCTGGCAATGATTCTTGCCACTTCACCTACTTCTTCTGTCAGCATTGCCATATTGGTAAGTTCGTTGAAGTACCTTACGCCTATGGTTTTGATCCATTCGTCAACCTGCTGCTGTAACTGGGTAATTTCCATTATTGATAAGCTCCAAGAGTTGGGTTAGTCGTTCTGGATACATTCACAATATCAAAAGGTACCGTTGCTGCTACCGCTGCGTTCCCTTTTCCAAGGGCTGGTGAACCGGGTTTTACTCTTAAATTCATTTTAGCCATAAAATAATTGACAAACTGAGGATCTGTATTCTTAGTGGTTTGGATCACTCCCGGATTATTGTCAAAAGTGAAACCGGATCCTGTTGCACTGGTATATTTAATCAATGAATTCTGAAGTAAGAATTCAAACTGCTGCCCCGGTGTTTTTTCAAAATGAATGGCATCATCCCTGTCAGAATATAGAATGCTGTTTTTGATGTCAAGTTGCTGTAAAGCGCCCTGCTCTGATTGTCCTGCATCATTCTTCCATTCATTGGCCGCAAAAATTCCGCTTCTGTCAAAAGAACTCATCGTTTTGGAATAGTTGGCAATGGTAGCATGAGTATAGCTGTGTTTTCCTCCTCTGAAAATACCGATACATGATAATCCGCAATTGTTCATCACAAGGTTGTTGGCAGTTACAGTAGAGCCTACCGCATAGATTCCGTATTCAAAGAAAGTATGGATGAAGGAATTGGTAATCGTAGCATTGGTTTGCTTCATATCCAGTCCTCTTGTACCTCCGAAAAGTCTTGCATGGTTCATCTTCAGAGTAGAATTCGCTTCCATTTTGATAGAATTCCAGTTTTTAGGAATGGTATCATAATAAGGATCATTTCTGTCTCCTCGAAGAATAACCTGGTCAGCCTGAGTTCCGTTGATATTTAAGACAGCTCCTGAAGAAACTTTCATTCCGCTGTTTTTGTGAAAATATACTTTAGTTCCGGCATTGATGTCCAGGGTTACATTAGGATTGATGGTAAGATTTCCGTAGATGATCTTTGCTTTATTGTTATTCCATGCTGTAGAACTGGTAATCACATTCGGGTTGCCGGGAGTCTGAATAAAAAATTCAGCATCCTGAACCACAGAGAATAGAGTCACATGCTGTTGTCCTGCAGGTCCTGTGAAAACAACTTTATCCTCAGCAATCGCTTCCGGTCCGGTCGCTTCCGGAGCAATTTCAACAAAAATATAAAGACTGTCTTTCTTTCTTAAAGGAACATTTTGAAAATCATAGCCCGGCTTTCCATCTACATTGATTCTATATAATGAAGAAGAACCTTTTTCAAGATTGACTCTTGGGATCATAATATCTTTATCTTCATTATTATATACTTTTACAACATAGGTTTCTGAACGTACCTGATGATATACCGTATCACAGAATACCGTATCTCTTGAGAAACGCAACTCCTGTGTAGGGCTGTCAAACGTAATATCATCCTTATTACATGATACTGCTACAAGTAACATCCAGAAGGAAAAAGCCAGTAATAATTTGAATTTCATTGAAATTAAAGTTTAAGTAAGTTCCAAATTTAACGAAAATACTTT
>JASLCD010000041.1 GCA_030146295.1 Chryseobacterium sp. | reverse complement strand
TACAACTACGATGGGAAATGTAAAAATATGCATGGACATTCCTATAAGCTGTTTGTAACAGTGAAAGGAAAACCGATCAATGATATTGAAAATCCTAAAAATGGAATGGTGGTAGATTTCGGAGATATCAAAAGTATCGTAAATTCCGAAATTGTAGATGTATGGGACCATGCGGTTCTTGTAAATGCCCTGTCTCCACACAAAGAATTGGGTGATGACCTGGAGCAGAAAGGTCATAAAGTAATCTATTGCAGTTTTCAGCCTACCTGTGAAAATATGCTGTATGCTATTGCAGCTAAGGTCAAATCAAAACTTCCTGATGGAATTTCTTTAGCTTATCTTAAACTTCATGAGACAGAAAATTCTTATGGAGAATGGTTTGCAGAAGATAATCAATAATATTACCCAACAAAACTCAGAAGGTGTTAAAAACAACAATTAATTTAGAACCTGGAAAAAAAGTATATTTCGCTTCAGATCAGCATTTTGGAGCGCCTACTCCAAAGGAAAGCAAAGTGCGTGAAGAAAAGTTTATACGTTGGATGGATGAAATCAAGGAAGATGCTCAGGTTCTGTTTTTAATGGGTGATCTTTTTGACTTCTGGCATGAATGGAAGCATGTAGTTCCCAAAGGATATATCCGGGTACTCGGAAAAATTGCAGAACTTAAAGACAGAGGTATTCATATCTATTTCTTTGTCGGAAACCATGATCTGTGGATGAAAGATTATCTGGAAGAAGAGATAGGATGTACAGTCTTTTATCAAAAGCAATATTTTGAAATGGGTGGAAAGCAGTTTTTGCTGGCCCATGGAGATGGGTTGGGCCCTGGTGACAAAGGATATAAAAGAATGAAAAAAATATTCACCAATCCGATAGCACAATGGTTCTTCAAATGGCTTCATCCCGATATTGCGATGAAAATTGCATTGTACCTTTCCCAAAAAAATAAAATGATCTCCGGAGAAGAAGACAAAGCATTCCTGGGAGAAGATAAAGAGTTCCTGATTATTTATTCCAAAGAAAAACTGAAATCTGGGAAGATTGATTATTTCATCTATGGACACAGACACCTGCCTATGGTACTGGATCTGGAACAGAATTCAAAATATATCAACCTCGGAGACTGGATTTCCTATTTTACCTACGGGGTTTTTGAAAAGGATTTCGAACTGAAGACTTTTGAAAAATAAAGCAAAAAAAATTACCCCTAAAAAGAGGTAACTTTCGAATGGGCCGAAACCCACTCTTGTTTTTAATCCATATTCCGTTGAGGTATGTGCAAGAAGCCTACCAAAATATGATTTGTAGATTAAAAAATTATTAAATATCAATATTTTATCTTTGTAATTACTTTATAATGAAGCAGTAAGCTGCTCGAAAAGTTATGGAATTAAAAAATATATTCAATATACAAACTGAACAGGATTTCCTGAATGCATCATTGAAAACATTTCGTTATCAATATGAAAATATTGAAATATACAGGAAATTCGTCGACTTTCTGAACGTGAATCCTGATGAAGTAGATAGCTTGGTAAAGATTCCGTTTCTGCCTATCGAAATGTTCAAAAACCACCAGATTCTGGATAAGAATGTAACCGCCGATCTGTTTTTTCAAAGTTCTGGAACAACACAGATGAATCTATCAAAACATTTCATCGCAGATCCCAAACTTTATGAAGAAAGTATCGGTAAAAGTTTTGAACAGTTTATCGGGAAACCGGAAGATTTTATTTTTCTGGGCTTACTTCCAAGTTATCTGGAAAAACAGCATTCATCATTGATCTATATGGTAGATTATCTGATGAAGCAATCTGCCCAACCCGAAAACGGATATTTTCTTTATAACCACTCTGAGCTTTTTGAACTTCTCAATCAGCTTCAGGATAGAAAAGTAATTCTTTTCGGAGTTTCCTTTGCACTTCTTGATTTTCTGGACTATTGTCATTCTGAGCACGGCGTAGAATCCCTAAATTTTCCTGAAAATTTAGTGGTCATTGAAACCGGAGGAATGAAAGGAAGAAAAGAAGAAATGACCAAAGATGAATTGCTGAAAATCTTACAGGACGGTCTTAAAACAGATAAAATATACTCAGAATATTCTATGACAGAGCTGCTTTCTCAGGCATACTCCCTTGGAAACAATGAATATGAATGCCCGAACTGGATGAGAATCATGGTTCGGAATGCAGAAGATCCTCTGGCCTACGAAAAAGAAGGAAGAACAGGAGCTATTAATATCATTGATCTTGCCAATACCCATTCCTGCTCATTTATTGCAACCCAGGATTTAGGTAAAATTGTAGGCGATAAGTTTCAGGTACTGGGAAGAATAGACCACTCTGATATCAGAGGATGCAGTCTGCTGGTGAGCTAGAAAAAATGAACTTCTGATAGTAATTGCGAATAGTCAATTTGTTTCGTTTGTCAATTTTTTCATCATCATAATGGATTAAGAAAAGATATCCTGTAATTTTTGCTGAGTGAAATGCCGCGGACATTGCGTTTATAATATTGACTGTTAGGTGAGCGCATCATCATTAATACTTTTTACATTATACATTTTATCATCATATTCATGATCAAAATAGAAGAACTCATACACGCCTATATTCATTCCCATTGCGATTTTGAAAAAGAAATTGTACTGACCAATTATTTTCAGGCAGATTGGGAAGCCGATATCCTGGTTATCAATTCCGAAGGTGAAAGTCATGAAATTGAGATCAAGTTTTCAAAAAGTGACTTTAAAAATGATTTCAAAAAATCATATCTCAATAAAGATACCGGAGAGAAATTTCTGAAACATGATAAAATTTCCTGTGGAGACTATATGTGTAATTCCTTTAGTTTTCTGCTTCCCATGGGAATGGTAGAAGCTGTAATGATTCCTGAACATTGTGGAATCATTGAGTTTTATCATAATGCAGATACCTGGGAAACCGAATTTTATCTGATCCGCCCGCCTAAAAAACTTCATGAAGACTCTTACTGGAAACTGAACGATAAAGATCTTTTTATCAGAAAAATGGCACTGAACCTTCTTCAGCGTAAAATGGAGATCAAAGGAAAACATGAGGAACTGATCTTCAAAAACCCTTTTGACATCAAGAAGCTAAAATAAAAAATCCTGCCGCCTGACAGGATTTTATTATTGAATATTATTTTAAAAATTAATCTGCAATTTCTGCAGTGTCTCTCTGAAGCAAGAACTTGTAGATCAATCCTCCTACAACTCCTCCTAAAATAGGGGCTACCCAGAACAGCCAAAGTTGTGACATGGCAATTCCTCCCATGAAGACAGCCTGTGAAAGTGATCTTGCAGGGTTTACTGAAGTATTCGTAATAGGAATAGAGATCAGGTGAATCAAAGTAAGAGCAAGACCGATTGCAAGACCAGCAAATTTACCGTTAGCCCACTTATCCGTAGCTCCCATAATCACAATAAGGAAAAAAGCCGTTAATAAAAACTCAGCCAGGAATGCTGCTCCCATGCTGAAAGCTTTTCCATTGTATACAGCCTCTCCGTAAAAGTTCGTGGCAAAATCTCCGGGTTTTGAGAATTCTACCGCTCCCGCACCGTTAAGGATTGTATACAGACATCCTGCTGCTACAATCGCTCCCAGACACTGGGCCACGATGTAAGGAATAAGGTCTTTTGCAGGAAATCTTCCCCCTGCTAAAAGTCCAAAAGAAACCGCCGGATTAAAATGTCCTCCTGAGATATGGCCTACAGCATAAGCCATCGTAAGAACAGTAAGACCAAAGGCCAAAGCAACTCCTAAAAGTCCAATGCCAATGTCGGGAACCCCTGCTGCAAAAACAGCGCTTCCACACCCTCCGAAAACAAGCCAAAATGTGCCGAAAAATTCAGCGAAAAGTTTTTTTATCATGTTGTTTATTGTTTAAATGTATCTCAAATGTAAAATTTAAATCTTAAAGTAAAAAGTTAAAACTGAAAAAATATTTCAAAAAAGAGGGAACAAAAATTATAAAATTAATAATTTGGTGTAATGTTTGTTTGGGATTTATTTACAGTGTATTATAGTCGGTTTTGAAAGATATAACATAAATGTTTTATCTTTCATTTGTAATTTAAAAGGATGGTGAATGAGAAAGTTTTTGTGCGTGGTCTTTGTACCCTTTATTTATAGTTTACATTATTCGCAGGCAGCAAAAAAAGCTTTTCCCTGCTATGATCTTACCACTGTATTGAAGGTTGAGCCAACACCGCTTTATAAACCCCATCTTGATGCCTCAAAGAGTTTTGGAATACAGCTGCTGAAAGACTCCAAAACAGTACAGAAATATATCAGCAACGGAAAATTTCGCAAAATAAAAAAATCAGGAAAAGGATATAAGGTTCAGAGACTCGATTACAGCAGGGCTTATATGGTATCCAAAGCCAAAACCACCCTTGAGAAAATAGGTTCCAAATTCAGTAAAGATACAAAAGGGGGAACCTTTACCGTTTCATCTATTACCAGGACTCTTGAAGACCAGTGCAGGCTGAGAAGAGTAAATTCCAACGCCTCACTAGGGATTAGTTCTCACAATTATGGTAACTCTTTTGACATTTCTTATATAAGATTCAACGACGTTCTGAAGTATAATCCAAAAATGGAAGCCGCTCTTGAAAGGGTACTAAAATACTATGAAAAGGCTGGTAGAATCTGTTATATCAAAGAAAAGCAACAGAGCTGTTATCATATTACGGTGAAAAATTATTAATAAAAATCTTCTTGCATAGCATATTTAGTTTATATATTTTTATACAACCAAAAACTATGCTTATGACAACATTAAACATTGTAGACTACATGCTTCCTGTAGAAGACTGTAAAGCTGCATCCATTGAATGGAAAGCGCGCTTTTCTGACTTTTCCAAAATTCAAAGTCTGATTCCAACCAACTACGTTTTTAACATTTCCAGAGAACATCTTGAATGGATGAAAGGGTTTCAGGAATACCAAGACTTCTGTGCAGCAATAGGAGTATATAGAGAACGTTTGATTATGATTCTTTATCCTATGAATGAGAAGGGGACAAAAATAGATGTAAAAGAATACCCATACACCTTCCTTACGGAACTGAACAAAGACCTGAGACTTCAGGAAATTCAGGAATATACTGTTGTTAAAAATGCAGTTCTTTCCAAAAATCTTGAAAAAACAGAAAAAGATTCCAATATGTCTTTTCCTGTATCCAATACACCGATTTTGGAACAGGATATTGCAGTAAATGCTATTGAACGTTGGAGAAATGAAGGAATGGAATGGTTTTACAAAGAGTGTAATGAGGATAAAGGAAGTGGAATTTTCAGAAAATTCTATGTACCTACAGCAGACCTTTGTCTTGGCGATGACGGACTGACGGGGATCACTTGTTCTTTTGGCCTTAAATACAACGATATTTACGGAAAAGTGCTGGTAACACTTATTTTCATTTCTTTCCGTGAAAATCTTAAGAATGCAGAAGTAGGAGCACAAACTATTTCTAATACCTATGACTGGGCAAAACCATGTCCTCCTATCTGCCGTATTCCGGATGTAGATGTTGGATGTGAATTTTAAAATGACAAATTAAGGAATGGCCGAACTTTATAAGGTAATTTTATTCCTGAATTATGGACTGCTTCTATCTGTTATACTGTTGGGAGCAGCAAAATATCGCATATTAAACCATAAAGAAAAGCAGTATTTTTATTGTATTGCTTTTCTTTTTTTTATTGAACTGCTGAATCTGGCGCTGCCTTATATCTTCAGACTTAATGATACGTCATTTCTCTATCCCTTTTACATTGCAGGAGAGTTTTTTTTGCTGACAGGTTTGTTTATCAGAAAACTGGATTGGCCGAAATATGTTCTAGGGCTTACAGGTTTGCTGGCAGGAGGTTTTATGGTTTCTAAATATGGGTTTGATTATCCATCCAATGCAGATATAGCAAAAGTGGTTTCCAATATCGTTATCATCTGCCTTTCAGGAGCTACCCTGATCCGTGAGATAAAAAATACTTCTGTACAGAATCGTTTTATGCTGGTAGATGCCAGTATTTTTTTCTACTATTCTGTTTCGGTATTTATTTTTATCATCCAGCATCAGATTGCTAACCTTTCAGAAAACGATTATTATATTATTCTCAGTGCCAATAATATTCTTTCGAGTATTTTGTACTGTTCATTTTTATATACTTTTATCAGATTAAAGAAGTAACTTTAAATATCAATCTGCTGATCCTTATAATTGTTACCATAACAGTTATAGTATCCTTTATTCTGCTTGCCTACAGAGCTTTCATTACCAGAATTATTAAGGAGAAAAGTGTACAGCATGAGGCTGAAGTTCTTCATCAGAAAAAATTGGTACTGGAAAATATCAAGGCCCAGGAAGAAGAAAGAAAGAGAATAGCAGTAATGATTCATGATGATATCGGAAACCGGCTCAATATTCTTTCTTTATGGTTGAACAATCTCGATACCCAGGGTGATGACCTGATAAAAAAAAATATCTACGGTCAGATGTCTTCCCTGATTGATGCTGCCAGAAGTATTTCCCATTCATTGTACCCTGTAAATCTGGAATCGGTAGGATTGGTTTTATATGTTGAAGAATTAATAGCCAACCTTTCTCATAAAATTAATATTTCCCTGCAGGTAATGCCGGGATATGAAAAAAAAGACCTTTTCGTAGAAGTTCAGCTGTACCGGATTATTCAGGAATTTACGACCAATGTGATCAAGCATTCAGAAGCATCAGAGCTTTGGATCTATATTAAAGATTATCCTGAAAATATGACTGTTATTATTTCTGATAACGGGCAGGGTTTTGAATATGAAGAGGTGAAAAAAGGAATGGGAATCAAAAATATAGAATCCCGTATCAAATCAATGAACGCAATACACAAATGGAAAAAAACTTTTCTAAATAAAGGAAGTCGTTTAATTATAAAAATTCCAAAATATCATGAGTTCCCAAATCAAACTAGCACTGATTGATGATGAACAGCTGATCCTCGAAGGGGTAAAAATGTTGCTGTCCAATGAAAAAAATATATCGGTATGCCTTACCGCAGATAATGGCCCCGATTTTATAGATGACCTCGGAAAACTTTCACAAGATGAATTTCCTGATATTGCCCTTGTAGATGTTCAGATGAAACCTATGAATGGATTTGAGCTGGTAGAAATCCTGAAGGAAAAATATCCGGACCTCAAAATCATTATCCTTTCATCCCATTATAAAACCTCTATTCTCGGATATATGGTCAAGCTGGGAGTATCGGCATTTCTTCCCAAAAATTCAAATAAAAAGACATTTATTGATGCCATTACAATGGTTGATAAAAATGGTGTTTTCTTCACTGCAGAAGATCATCAGATGCTGTTTACCTATATGAACGGCTCTGCCAAGAAAAATTCTCTTTTTGAAATAGAAGATGAGCTGTCTGAGAGAGAAAAAGATGTCGTAAAGCTGATCTGTCAGGAGTTTACCAATAACGAAATAGGCGAAAAACTTTTTATCAGCCCGAGAACCGTAGAAAGTCACAGACAGCGAATTCTGGAAAAGATTGGAGCCAAAAATACAGTAGGAATAGTTATTTATGCTATTATAAACAATATTTACTCCCTTGAAAAATTGTAATCTGATTCCGTAGAAATACGGATTTTTTTATTTGGTACTTTCCACTCTAGCTAACTTTATTTTTCTTCTGTTATTTTGAAATGTCTCTTTTAGGGATTTTATTTGAAAAAACACAAACAAGATCTGTAATAAAAAATTAAAGTAAAACATGGAGGGTAGTAGAGTGATTTCCGTCGGGATTTTCTTTGACGGTACAGGAAATAATGGGGTAAATATTCTTTCACCGGATAAACCGCTGAACAACAATGAAAGTTATTATGGTACTTTCACCAATATCTATAAATTATACAGTTTATTTATTGGAGATGAGAAAATATATATCGAAGGAATTGGAACCGTAACAGGCAGTGAAGATAATAATTTTGCTATGGCAACATGTGCGAATCCACCCTATGGAAACGGATATTCTTCTGATGATAAACTTCAGAAAGCCGGTGATTTTATGCAGCAGACTGCCCATGACCAGACAAAAGAATATCATTTTTATATATATGGATTCGGAAGAGGAGCGATGCTGGCAAGAACTTTCTGTAACCAGTTTTTGACTCATTATTCTCTGAAAAACTGCAGGATAAAGTTTTTAGGTGCCTTTGACACGGTAGAATCTAAACCTTTTAATACTTATAATCTGAATATCCCTGCGCAGGTAGAGAATGCATTGCATATCTGTGCTGTCAATGAGAGTAGATTTTTCTTTCCGCTCACTGGTTTTTTTGACCACTCAAAAACAATGCAGGATCAGAAAGTGGAAAATGTGTCTTCCGTTTGGAAAGAAATTTTTGTACCCGGAGATCATGCTGATATTGGAGGAGGATATTTGGAAGGACCACAGTCTGTTTATATTTCAACAGATTTTATTCATAGTGATGATCTGCATCATTATGTTTCAGAGATCAGAAATGCAAAAAGCAATGCTGATGGTCATCAAATCTGGGATGCTTTGCTTTCCGGATACCAAGTTGAGACCGTTAATGGTCTTTCACAGGCATATGTGTGCCGGGATAAAGTATACAATGATATTTCAAAAGTATATGGGAAATTGATGCTGGAAGAAACCAATGCCGTACTATCCGTTTTCAGTACAGAAAATGATGCCTACTTTGGAACAGACTATAATAAGCATCCTTTTCTTAATCGTTTTTATATCAAGATAAAAGAATACTTAAAAGATCTTTCTGCAGGTAAAAAACCAATCTATGATTTCTGGAAGTTTGCCGATTATACCCATATTTCAGCAAATTTCGGGTTATATAGCAACAGTTTTCTGAAAAGGTCCCAGCGGGAAATTAATATTGAATTGATCAATAACGGATTAAATGTTTCCAGCAGTACCTCTGTTGACCAGACCAGCCGGACAAGGCTCTCCGTTGAACTTCATCTTCCGGAGGATAGTTTTGTGGCAGATTTTCTTTACGGAACCAATGTTCCCAATAATGATATCTGGCTTCGTTCCATTTTAAAAACACCTGCAGTCATTACATTACATTAAATGAACTTAAGAATTAGTATCAATGCTTCTCAGTTTTAAATTTAGGTTAGGGAACATCGTTTTAGATGTTCCCTTTTATTGATACTATAGAGAATGGGTATAAGTACTGAATGTGAAATTTGGTATATTATACTGTAGTTATTGGATTTTAATTCTCGTTATTTTGAATTGTTCATTCCACGAAGCTTCAACATAAAAAAATGAACAAAGGCGTATTCTGAAAAGCCTAATTCCAAAGAGAGTAGGAACACCAAAGATTAAAATAATGGAAAAGACACTTATTCAAAGATCCGGAACTATGGTGCACTCAATTAATTTTGATTTTACATCAAGTCAACAAAAGAGAGTTTTACAGGATCTGCAGGCAAATGGTTATAAACTAATGGGGTATAAAGGAGCTAAAGGCTCTAATCAGATTACTTCGGGAGTTCCGGCTTGGTTTGTTATCAATTTTTCAAATATGTTTGGGACAGAAGAAATTTATTATGAACAGGAATATAAAGTATATGCTTTCAATAAATCTGTTATTGATTCTAATACTACCATTCAAATGCAGGCATTGTCACAGGAAATTCCTTTAGGAACAGTCTTGAATTTCCATCAGGACGGTACATTCTCGATAGGGGGTAAAGCTCCTGAAGGAGAAATCATTGTAAAAAATGGAAGACCGGCAGGAAGTCCTAATATCATAATAGGACTTGCTGCAAAAGTAAATCGAAGATTTGCTCCTTTCTGTGCATTTACAAGTGTCTCACAAGGGGATGTGAGCATGAAACCTAATGAGAATATAGCTGTTTTTGCTTCTCAGGTAGATATAAATCAAGGTAATGTTACGAGTAATGCTATGGCGTCAGGATGCAGTTTTGTGTTCAGTGCTCAGGATATCAATTATGATTTACAAATAATTCAGCGAACGTATGATATTACACAGGCACCCGGAGCCACTTTTGTAAACAATATACCTGTAGGTCAGTCACTGGTACAGCTTCTCAATAAATAAATTTCAATCACCAAAATATAATAATTATGACCGTATCAGCATGGCTTAAGAAAGCCAATAAACTTTTAGATACTTGTGAGTACGAGATCAGTATCAAAAATGGGAGTAAAAAGATAACAATGGCTCAGGCTACAACTCTGAACGAGCTGCAGCATGAGATAGGATCTCATCACGGGATCAAGCAGGTAACCTATAAAGAGGCTGCACAAAGTCTTAAAGAAATGATTGCAATGGTAGAAGCAGGACAGAAAACACCGCCGCTTACTCCGGGTTGATTATTATCTGCAAATCAGGTACATGTATGGAAAAAGCAGTCCGTTTTGGGCAGCTTTTTTTATTTCTGGGCTATTCATTTCTTTTTCCGTATTTTTGCACCCGAAAATTCATTATTCATTACTAATTATTAATTAAGATGCTTTCGGTTCAAAGTTTAGGGTTACACCATTCAGGAAATTATTTATTTCAAAATGTCAATTTCACCATTAAAAAGGATGATAAAGTAGGTCTCGTTGGTAAAAATGGAGCGGGAAAATCCACTTTATTGAAAATGCTTTCCGGAGAGATTAATTTCTATGAAGGAGAAGTGGTGACTGAAGGAAGTGTTACCATTGGTTTCCTTAAGCAGGATCTTGATTTTGTAAAAGGAAGAACGGTATGGGCAGAAACCATGCAGGCTTTCGAGCAGATCAATGCCTGGAAAAATGAGCTTGAAGAAGTGAATCACCAAATGACTGTAAGAACAGACTACGAAAGTGATTCCTACACGGATCTGATTAATAAAATGACCGAACTGAATGACCTTTTGATGAACCATGATGCCTACAATCTTGAGGGTGACATGGAAAAAGTATTATTTGGTTTAGGGTTTAAAGCCGATGATTTCCAAAAAATCACCGATGAATTTTCCGGAGGATGGAGAATGAGAATCGAATTGGCAAAATTACTTCTTCAGAAGAATGATATCATGCTTCTCGATGAGCCTACCAACCACCTGGATATGGAATCTATCATCTGGTTGGAGAACTTCCTGAAAGACTATCCGGGAGCCATTGTTCTGGTAAGTCACGATAAACAGTTTATGACAGCGGTGTGTAACCGTACTTTCGATATCAACAATAGAAAAGTTGATGATTATAAAGCTAATTACTCCAAATATCTTGTAATGAGAGAAGATCGCCGTGAAAAACTGATTCAGGCTAAAAAGAATCAGGATGCGGAGATCAAGCAAATGGAAGACAATATTAATAAGTTCCGTGCAAGTGCTACCAAAGCATCTTTCGCGCAGTCCCTTATTAAGAAATTAGATAAAATAGAACGTATTGAAGTTGATAACGAAGACGTTTCAAAATTCAATATCCGTTTCGTACAGTCTATGGTTCCGGGGAAAGTGATCTTCGAAGCCATCAATCTTGGAAAAGCTTATGGACAGAAACAGATTTTTGATGATGTAGACTTTATTGTTCAGAGAGGAGACAGAATTGCTCTTTTGGGACAGAACGGGCAGGGAAAAACAACGTTAGCTAAAATTTTAGCGGGAGATATTAAAGACTATTCAGGAGCCTGGAATCTTGGGCACAATGTTAATATCGGATACTTCGCACAGAATCAGGAAGAGGTTTTAACCCCTAATAAAACGGTTCTGGAAGAAGCTGAAGATGCGG
>JASLCD010000036.1 GCA_030146295.1 Chryseobacterium sp. | reverse complement strand
TTAACTTGCGGTTTCTTTCTTATTACGATTGAACATGAACAGAAGAGAATTTTTAGAAAAATCAAGTGTTTTATTAGCTGGATTAGGAACGTCGAGTGTTCTGCATCCTTCCATTTTAAAAGCTCTGGCCATTGATCCGGCTGCCCAATCTACATTTTATGATGCAGAACATGTGGTAATCCTGATGCAGGAGAACCGTTCATTTGACCATGCTTTTGGTGCTCTTAAAGGAGTAAGGGGCTTTTTGGATAAAAGAGCTTTTGTAAAACAGGATGGGCATTCTGTTTTCTTTCAAAAGAATGATGGCGGCAAATATGCATCTCCTGCCCGCCTGGATTTAAGAAATACAAAATCAACATGGATGAGCTCACTGCCTCATTCATGGGCTGATCAGCAAAAAGCACTCAATAAAGGGAAATATGACCAATGGCTTCAGGCTAAAGCTTCTGGAAATAAAGATTATAAAAATATCCCGCTGACATTAGGATATTATAACCGTGAAGATCTGCCGTTTTACTATCAGCTGGCTGATGCATTCACCATATTCGACCAGTATTTCTGTTCTTCACTTACCGGGACTACTCCAAACAGACTGTTTCTTTGGTCCGGAACGCTGAGAGAGCAGCAGAACGGAAAAGTAAAGGCTAATGTTGTCAATGAAAATATTGATTATGATAAAGCAAGACAGGCAAAATGGAAAAGCTTCCCGGAGATTTTAGAACAGCAGAATATTTCGTGGAGAATTTATCAGAATGAAATCAGTCTTCCAAAGGGAATGTCTGGGGAACAGGAAGCATGGTTAAGTAATTTTACAGATAATCCGATCGAATGGTTTTCAAAATTCAATGTTAAGTTTTCAAAAGGCTATTACCAGAATATACCTAATATCATAGCCTACCTGAAACAGGAAATTGAAAAAAACCCTAAACAGAAGGAAAGACTGGAAGCTATGCTTGCTGAGGTTCAGGAAGATCAGGTGAAATACCATCCGGATAATTATTCAAAACTTTCAAAAGAGGAAAAAAACCTTCACGAAAAAGCATTCACTACCAATTCCAACGATCCGGACTACTGGAAGCTGGAGATCGGAAAAGATGACAATGGAGAAAGGCTGGTTGTTCCTGAAGGTGACGTTCTGTTCCAGTTCCGCAAAGATGCGGAAGAGAAAAAACTTCCGCTGGTTTCCTGGCTGGTAGCTCCTGAACATTTCTCAGACCACCCGGGATCACCATGGTACGGAGCATGGTATATTTCTGAGGTATTGAATATTCTGACCAAAGATCCTGAAACGTGGAAAAAAACAATATTTATCATCAATTATGATGAAAACGACGGATATTTTGATCATGTACTGCCTTTCGCACCACCTGTGAATCCGAGCCAGCCCGTTGACATGAACGGAAAAGAAGGGGTAGAATATGTAAATCAATCTCAGGAATATATGAGTGATCCTTCTTTAAAAAATTATGAGAAAATTGAAGGAACGGTTGGATTGGGTTACAGAGTTCCAATGATTATTGCATCCCCATGGACAAAAGGAGGTTTTGTAAATTCTGAAGTATCAGATCACACTTCTGTCCTGCAGTTTTTGGAAAATTTTATCATGAAAAAGTATAAGAAAAATGTTCATGTTGATAATATCAGTGAGTGGAGAAGAGCGGTATGCGGAGATCTTACCTCTGCTTTCAACTCTTCCGGTGTAAAAGCTCCACAGATGAATTATCTGGATCAGAAAGAATATACTAAGACGATCAATGCTGCCAAGAATAAACCTGTTCCGGATCTGAAATGGTATACTGAAAATGAACTTAACGGCCATTTGCTTGAGATTCAGGAAAGAGGTTTGAAACCATCGAATGCGCTTCCATATCATTTTCATGTCAATTTAGAAGGTGAGCAGATCAAAATGGTCAATTTAAAAGAGAATGGAGTTCCTTTATTGGTTTATGACAGAACTCAGTTCAGCAATGGTAATTATCATTTTTCATATGCCTTATATTCAAAACAAAAACTATCCCATGCTGTGCATTCCGGAGCCTATGATTATGAAATTTTCGGTCCCAATGGATTTTTCAGGAAATTCCAGGGAAGTATTTCACCAGAAATGGAGATAATTTTAGAAAATATGACCGCGAAAAACCAGGTTGAGCTGACTATAAGAAGTAACAAAAAGAAAAATTTCGCTATCCATCTGGAAGATTTGTACGCAAAAAATAAAAAAACAATTTCTGTACAAAAATCAGAAGAAAAAATAATTATCGATCTTGATAAATTTAAAGGGTGGTATGATTTGAAAATAACATCAAACGAGCATCTGTGGCACTTTGCCGGACGTATAGAGACCGGAAAAGTCTCTGTTTCTGATCCGCATTGGGCATAAAAAATGCTTTCAATATTTGATAAAAACCTGTACCAAAACGTACAGGTTTTTTTTGACTTATTCTGTTAAAATATATTTTAAGTATAATGCATTACATACGATAAATAATTATTAATATAAAAATTATAATATATTTTTCGCAAACTATTCTGAATTTTATTATATTCACTTAACTAATTATTCACATCATGAAAAAACTAAATTTAACTATTGCAATGTCTTTATTTGCTCTTTCCCTTTCTTCAAATCTGAGCGCGCAGGATACCAATACAGACAACCATACGGTCACAATTTCTATTCCTGAAGTTGCCTTGGTAGATATTGAGCCTTCTGCTACAAAAAACCTTACTCTTGGATTTACAGCACCTACAGAAGCAGGAAATCCTATCATCCCGGCAGCATCCAACACTACTTTATGGCTTAATTATTCGTCCATCAAATCTGTTGCAGATCCTACCCGTAATGTAACTGTAAAAATGAATGCTATCATTCCTGGAGTTGATCTTCATGTAACTGCTGCTGCACCTACCGGATCCGGAGGTGGTTTATTAGGAACATCCGCAGGTCTGTTGACATTAAGTGCAACCGACCAGACTATCATTTCGGGAATCGGAAGTGCTTATACTGGTAATGGTGCCAATAACGGACACAATCTTACTTATGCGCTTGCTGCAGGAAGCGGCCCTGGCGGAGTAGCAGTTTATTCAGATCTGCAGGCAACAGCAACTACAGTAGCAACCGTTACTTACACGATATCAGACAATTAAAATTTAAATAAAATTTTATTTTGCATCTCAAAAACAAGAAGAAGTTGTTATTCAGTTTCTTCCTGTTTTTGTATTGCTCATAATATAATTCCAAACTTTACAAAATGATAAAGCGTATTCTTCTCTTGATCGCCTTGATTTTGCAGTTTAGCTTTTTACATGCGGGTATTGTAATTCTCAATGGGCTTACACATTCTTATAAAATAGAAAACGGAAAGGTTTACAAGGGGAAAATTTCTGTTGAAAACACGAGCAACAACCCTCAGAGCGTAAAATTATTTTTACAGGATTTTTCCTACCATGCAGATGGAACGATCCATTATACTTCTTTGCATACAAATAAGCGTACCAACGGAGAATGGATTAAGCTCAATACGAATCTGATTACTCTGAAAGGTAAGGAAAAGACAGATGTCTTTTATGAAATTACTGTTCCCAATCAAACCATCGATCCCGGAAGCTATTGGAGTGTCATAATTGTAGAGCCGGTAGAGGATATCAAACCCAGTGACAATAAGGCCGGGGTGAACATCACTTCTGTTGTACGGTATGCTATCCAGGTCATTACAGATTTTGAAACAGAAAAGGCCAAGCCGGACCTTAAGTTTGAAAGTGTAAAAGTAGAAAAACAGGAGGGAAAGCAAACCGTGAAGATTGCTATAGCGAATAATGGGAACCTTTACTGCAAGCCAACAGCAGCCATTGAGATCTATAACCGTAAAACAGGTGAAAAAATAGGAACTTATTCAAGTTTAACAATGGGATTACTTCCCGATACCTCCAAAACATTTTATATAGATATCAGCAAAATATCCCCGGACAAATACAGAGCCGCCATAATAGCTACGGATGAAGAAGAGAATGCATTTGCACTCAATGTGGAATTAGAAGTAAAAAATGATTAGAACTTGGACTTTATTTATTATTATATTATTATTCCCGATATTTATTTTTTCTCAACAGCAATCTACCCGATTGTCCAGTAAAAAAGATAGCATATTACCGGGAATGTCAACATCTATTCCTTTCACACTAGAAAATAATTCGGATGAAAACAGGACTTATGATATATCAGTCACTACTTCAAGTCCGTCTATTACACCGATTTTAGCAAAAGGAGAATTTCAGATTGCTGCTCATGAAACATCGGTCTATCTGGTGCCTTTGCGTATTGCTGCAGAAACAGGTCAGGGCAATTATTCCATTACTCTGAATACTACCGACCGTAATAACGGAATAACCTTTACAAAGACATCAAAAATAATGGTTTCCAGCAACAGAAATCTTTCCCTTACCGCTCTGAATTCACCTGAGTTTGTAAGGGCGGGAGAAACGATCCGAGCTTCTTTTCTGTTAAAAAATAATGGTAATATAACTGAGAATATTAATCTTGAAAGTAAAAATGCCATTCTTGACAATGAACCTTCATTAGTATTAGAACCTAATGAGTCAAAAATTATTACAATACACAAAATAACCAATCCTGAACTCAGGCAAAATGAATTTCAAAACCTTAATCTTTCGGTGTACTCCAGAGATCATCTTCAGGAAACCCAAAGTGTGTATGTAAGTACTCAGGTTATATCGGTAAAACCATCTGAAAATGACATCTATCACAGACTTCCTGTTGCCGTTTCATTATCTTTCATAGGGATGCAGAATATGGGAGTATATCATGATGGCTTTCAGGGGGAAATTTATGGTAAAGGAACACTGGATAAAGACAACAAAAATCAGGTTGAATTTCGAGCGGTTACCCACAATCCTGTAGATCTCAACACATTTACCCAATATGAAGAATATTTTGTGAATTATAAACGGGATCACTTCTTTATCCATCTTGGTGATAAAACATATTCTTCATCTTATTTAACGGAGTTTGCAAGATATGGACGCGGGGCAGAGATACGCTATGATTTCAATAAAGTGAGCCTTGGAGGCTTCTATAATCATCCCCGGTTTTTCCGGGATATTAAGGATGAATTTAATATCTATTCTGCCTTCAAAATCCGGAAAGAATCTGAACTTTCAGTCGGATATCTTTATAAAACTCCAAGAAAAGGAGAGATCCGATACGGAGATGTAATATTGGATTCTGACGCGCATCTTCCTTACGCTAAAGGAAAATTCAAAATCTCAAGAAATATTAATATCTCCGGAGAATTGGCCTATAGCAACACAAAAAAAACGGATGGAACGGCTTATATGCTGCAGGCTGATGCTGCTTTTGAAAAATTCAACGGAAGCTTAATGTATGTAAAAGCAAGTCCGGAATTTGCGGGATATTTTACAAATACAAATACTTTTAACGGGAATATTTATTACAAAATTTCCAGAAAGCTCAGTGCTTTTGTCAACTATACACAGGATATTAAAAATTTTCGGAGAGACACTCTGTTTTTAGCAGCTCCTTACAGACAGTATTTACAGTATGGTGTACAATATAAATATCTTTCGAATGGTTTTGTTATTCTTAATAGTGGTTATCAAAAATATCAGGACCGTCTGGAGCCCAGACAGTTTGATTACTACGAACGTTTTTTCAAGGTGAGTATTGATCAGCAGATAGGGATGTTTCAGGTGAATGTGGAAGGACAGTTTGGTAAAACTGACAATTATCTGACAGGTTTCAGTGGTAATTCCAGTTTTTACTCCGCCAATCTATCATTTCAAAAATTCAGAACGTATTTTAATGTATTCGGAAGCTATGCCATCAGCTCAAGATACCAGCTGCAGAATCAGAAACAACTTTACTATGGAGCAAGAATATACAGTCGCTTCTCTGATAAAACTACTTTGAGTATTTTTTATCAGAACAATTATATGCCGGAGGAATATTTTAAAGACAGAAACTTGTTTGAACTTCTCTTCCACCAGCAGCTATTTCCAGGAAATGAAATTGATCTTTCCGGAAGATATTCATTGCAGAGAGGAGAAATTGGGGATAAGGATTTTATATTTTCCATGCGATATACATGGCGTCCCAATGTTCCGGTACAGAAAACAGCGGAATATATATCGCTGTCCGGAAATATCAGTAATCTGGGGATAAAAAAGACAGAAGGAGTAAGGCTAATGCTCGGAAGTTATCTGTCAATTACTGATCAGGATGGAAATTATTTATTCAAAAATGTAATTCCCGGAAATTATTTTCTGGAAATTGACCGTTCAACAACAGAAATTAATGATATTCCCACGTTGGCATTTCCAGCTGCCCTTGCTCTGAGTAAGAAGGACAATATTTTTAATTTCGGTTTAACGACGGCGGCAAATGTTCAAGGTCACATCCAGTTTGTAGAAACAGAAGATAAAGATCAGACAGGACTTACCGAGTTGCTTGCTAAAAAAGAGAAAAAGAAAAAAGAAAGTATTATTATAGAAGCTACAAGTAAAGATCAAACCTATCGAAAAATCTGTTTTATAGGTGAAAATTTTGATTTTACCTATCTCAGACCCGGAGAATGGACCGTTAAGGTGTATCGAAATGGTCTTGATAAACGGTATAAAGTCTCCAATGATAAATTCCAGTTTACTTTAAAACCTTCTGAAACAAAAGAATTAAGCATTCACGTTGTCAAGCAACAAATAGAAATAAAGTACCAGCAGGAATCCTTAAAGGTAGGATATAATGAAATAAAAAAGAAAAAATGATTTTGATCCGATCCCTATTATTAGTAGTAACTTTTATTCTGTCAGGAGTATTTTATTCCCAGACTACCGTCACCATGACCTTACCTATCGTCACTTTAATGGATATAGAACCTACAGGAAATTTCACCCTCAACTTTACAGCTCCTACTGAGGCAGGAAATGCTATTGGTAATCCTACTCCCAATACTTCAAAATGGATCAATTATACTTCTGCCATCGCTTCCGGTGGACTTACCAGAAAAATAACAGCTTCTGTAAATAAAGTTATTGCAGGAGTTAATATAAGATTACAGGCAGCAGCGGCTACCGGCGCAGGAGGGGGAACGTTAGGAACTTCCGCAGGGCTGGTTACTCTTTCCACAACTCCGGTTACAATTATCAGTGGTATTGGAGGAGCTTACACAGGTAACGGCGCTAATAATGGACATGCCCTCACCATTTCTCTAACGACTAATACTTATGCTAATTTAATTGCACAAGCTAATACGGCAATTGTAATTGTCTACACCATCACAGAATAAAATTTAAAAATGAGAACCAACTGTCGCTTTTTCAGAAAAATCCGCTTAAAAAAATATGTAAGCTGCGTCCTGCTAACAATTGGCAGCTATCTTGGAGCACAAACCATTACTGTAGGCGGTACTAACTGGACTGTAAGCGTTCCTACTATAACCGAAGCCGGAACAAACTATGCCGGAACTTATGAAAGTATAACTAATTTGATAACATTATCCGGTAATTTACCCGGATCATTTCTAAATCTTCTGGCCACCGGAGCTGCCAGAGTGAGTGTACATCATACTCCTACAACCTGGAACAGCAATCTGCATCTTTATGCTAAAAGAAGTGGTGGAACGACAACTATTCACGGGGTTTGTGTACTTTGTACAGCTACCATTAACGGGGGCACCACCTACGTTGAAATCCCACAAGCTGTGGATACAGCATTTTTTACAATCAACTTTACCGGTGTTTTAGGACTGGGAAATAGTGTAACCTTTACAGGAATTGATTCACAATTACAAATAAGTGGAGTTTCTGTAGCCATTCCTGCAACCACCTATGCTACACAGCTCGTTTTCACAATAGGAGCAAATTAAGATTTTTCTAAGGTAAGATCAAAATGTCATAAATAAAAACCGTTTCTTAAGAGAAGCGGTTTTTTATTCCGTTTGGATTAAAATAAGACCAATCCAGAGGTTTTCTTAGGTTTTCTTACACCAGGTAAGGATTACTCAGTAATAATGAATTTAAACGGCTAAAATAAGATGTAGAAAGAGATGTTGTAAAAACTCATTGTAGGGTTGAAGGATTCGGGTTGCGGGGTTCAGGGGCTTGGATCTGGAAGAAAATGCCATTTGGATGTTCAGTAGATACAGGTTCTCACGAGCTTTCCTATGAAAAAACAGATTCCCATGCATTGCTCTCTGTGCATCATCATCTGCGAAGATATGCCTCCTCTGTGGTTAATAAAAAAAGAAAATTCAATAGCGACGGGCTTTAGCCCGTTCTCACCCATACTACATATTCATCCGGCTTTAGCCCAAACTTATAATACAATATGCACCATTCATCAATGATCATGGATTAAGGCAGGTATATGGGGATTGGTGTTGGTATTGGTACTGGTATAAAACAAAAAAATCCTTTATCAAAAGATAAAGGATTTTTTAAAAATAAAATAAAAACTGGCGGCGGCCTAC
>JASLCD010000223.1 GCA_030146295.1 Chryseobacterium sp. | reverse complement strand
TTAAATTCAATAGCTATTTTTGTAATATGAACTATTCGGCGGAACTAAAAAAATTTGTAACCAGTCAGTATGTATATTCTGCCATCAGAATTACACTAGCTACTGTTCTGCCTTGTTTAGTCCTCGCCCACTTCGGGATTTTGAAAGAATATTTTCTTTTTCCTCTCGGAACCAGCTTCGTAGCTCTTACAGACCAGCCCGGCCCTTTTATCAGAAGAAGGAACGCCCTTACATTTGCGATCTTTTGTTTTGTTTTTGTGGCACTCATTGCAAGTCTTGTGATGAGTATCAAGGTACTGGTAATTCTGGAGGTCATCCTATTTGGGATGTTTTTTTCCCTGATCGGAGTTTATGGCCAGAGATTGGCGGCAGTAGGTTCGCTGTCCCTCGTTGTACTCGCCATCTTTATTGACGGCCATCTTACAGGAAGTAATATCTTTAAAAGTCTGCTGATTTTTGCTTCCGGCTGTATATGGTTTTTGCTTATATTCCTTATTGTAACCACCATTCGTCCTTATAAACTGGCGAGTCAGATGATTGGGGAAAATTATCTTCAACTGGCGGAGTTTTTAAAGATTAAAGCCAATTATTACCAGAAGAATCCGGATTTTAATAAACTTACCACTCAGGTTATCGCCAAGCAGATTGAAATAAAAAACCTGCAGGAAGACACCAGAGAAACGGTTTTCAAAACAAGAACCATCGTCAATGAATCCACAACTACCAGTCGTTTGTTGATGCTGATGTTCCTGAATTCTATGGACCTTCATGAGAAGCTGATGACCTCTGAAAGTGATTATCAGAAACTACAGCAGAGTTTTGAAGACAGTATGATCCTGGTCAACATCCATGATTATCTGAATCTTTTGGCAGAAGAGATCACCAACATCGGAATTGCGCTTCAAAGTGGAACCAGAGCAAAGCCAATGGTGAATCTGGAACTGGAATTAAAGAATCTAAATTATAATTATTTCGAACTCAGAAACAAACAGCTTTCTCCTGACAATCTGGAAAATTTCATGATTCTGCGCCAGATCCTGATGCGTATCTATGAAATTACCAAAGAAATCAACGAAATCTATAAAGTATTTTCTCAGAATATAAAACTGGCAAAAAGTTTATCCACAGGATTAGACCTTAGGAAATTCATGCCTAATGAGCCCAAGCTCAATGCCAAGGTTTTAAAGAATAATATATCCTTATCATCTTCCCATTTCCGCCATGCAATAAGAATTACAACCGCTTTGCTGCTGGGGTATATTTTCTCAATGTTTGATCTTCTGGGGCTGGGGCATACATACTGGATATTAATTACCATTACAGCCATTTTAAAACCGGCCTATTCTATTACAAAGCAGAGAAATCTTCTCCGTCTCTATGGAACGATTGCAGGGGCCAGCATTGCTTATGCGATTCTGCATTTTGTACATATTAACAGCGTTTTATTTGCCATTCTGCTTATCAGCATGATCATGTGTTTCAGTTTCCTGAAAGGGCGTTATTTCTGGGCCGTATTATTCATGACCATTTATGTTTTCCTGAGTTTTAATTTTTTAAACCCGGGAAAGGTCAATATCATTTTTAAAGACAGGATCTTCGATACAGCCATTGCCGGAATCATTGCTTTTGCGGTATCTTATATTGTACTGCCGGTTTGGGAACATACTCAAAATCTGGATCTGATGAAAAAGTCTGCTACAGACAATCTTATCTACTTCCAGAGTGTAATTTCCAAATTTTTACAGGGAAATTTTGACCTTGAAGATTATAAGGTCAAGCGAAAAAATGCGATCATTTCACTGGCAAACCTTTCGGATAATTTCCAGAGAATGATTTCTGATCCTAAAAATCAACAGAAAAAGCTGGAAGTGGTACATCAGTTTGTGGCTACATCTCACCTGATTACGGCCTATACCGCTTCTCTTTCTCAATACTCAAAGAGTAATGAACAATATCCTGAAATAGATGCAGAAAGCTGGAGCAGAAAGATTGAAGCAGAAATGCAGCAGACCTCTACCCTTCTCAACGGAAATGATATCAACGAAACACTGAAGATGGAAAGCCGTCTTGAGCCGGAAGATTCTTCCATTGAAGATATGCTTCTGAAAAGAAAAACCGAGATCGAGGAAAATGATATTGTCGACAGAGTAGATCCTGATAAAGTCTCCCATTTAACGGAGCTTAAGAACATCCATGATATTCTGGAACTGATTTATGATGTAGCAAAGGAACAGCGAAAAGTGATTGAAAAATACAAAAACGAAACAGATCCTACTCCTCCACAATCGTAAAGCAGTAATCATCAAAAAACTCTACCCTGGCTTTGAATTCATCTGAAAACTGATCGTCATAGACACGACAGCTTATTTTGTGAAGATGTTTCAGCTCGAAAGGCTTTACTTCATAGTTTTTCTTTAAAGACCAGTATTTGGAATGATGAATTTTGTACATACTTTCTTTTACACTCCAAATAATCGTATAAAAAGTATCAGCTTTGTCTTCCGGAATAAACCCGCGCTCATTTTCATAGGTAAATTTATCGATCACCCTTAAAATCTTCGGGTTGAACTTTTCAACATCAATCCCTATTTTATTTTTAGAGATGGCAATGGCGGCAAAGGGAAAAGAATGGGTAATGGAAATTTCCGCATCGTTGGGTGAAAGAAAAGGCTCTCTTTCTTTATACAAAATTTTAGAATCGGGTTTTAATCCTTTCAGGAGCTTGCGTACCATCAGGACTTCCAGCAATTTTTTAGGGTGATAATCTTTTACCTTTTCAGCATTCTCAGGTTCCAGAAGTTGATTGATATCCAGCTCTTCACTTTCATCATACTTCCAAACAAGGATCGTAGCATTATCATCTGAAAAATCTCGGTAAAGGGGCATTCTTTTTTTATTGGACAAAAATAGTGAAAAGATGTGGAAGTTGAAAGGAACAGGAGATGGATGCGGGAAGATGGAAGTTACCTGCGAGCCAGCACAATGACTGTACGCTTTACACTAAAAGGATTCTATTCATAAAAAACAGAACTTCTCAGCTTAATTGTAACCAGCTTCCATCTTTCCGCTCCCTTCTTCCTTTCTTATTGAGCTTGATGATTCACATCATTTCTATGTTCTACAATTTCTAGGTTGGCATCTACAAAATAAGCACTTCCGAATCCGTTTACATAAGATCCTTTTACAGGCTGTAATGCAATTAAAATAAAATCTCCCATTTCAGAAATCACATCCACTACTTTTCCGTGAGCTTCTTTTAGCTGGGCTACTACATCAGTCCACACCTGGGAATCTCTTTCGATCTGAGAAGTTGTTGCTTCGATTGTCAGACGTTCACGGGCATAGATTTGTTTGGTCGCTGATTCATCTTCAATGAACATGATGGATGTTTTTCTTCCGTCAGCAAGATTTTTAGTATGTTTTGCCATGAAAGATACCAGAATATAAAAGGTCTGCTCTACTTGTACAAAAGGAGCATAGCTGGAATTTGGATTTCCTTCAGCATCTACGGTAGCCAGAATAATACTTTTGGAGGCATTAATGAGCTCTTGTACTTTTGGAGCAATGGGTTTGATTTTCTTTTCTGTATGGGTATGATTCATAATATATTTATTTTCAGCTAAAATTAATTATTTATATTAAGACTAAATAATATTAAGTCATGTTTAATCTCATAAAACGGAACTTAATTTGCCGTTTTTATATCTTAATTATTAATTGTAATTTTGCCTTTCGTTATCAATTGAATTTAAAAACTATTCATTACATATGAGTACTACAACACAATACGTTCCTTATAAAGTTAAGGA
>JASLCD010000165.1 GCA_030146295.1 Chryseobacterium sp. | reverse complement strand
GCATTAACTTTTTCTTACAAAGATCCCTATAAAATAGTTACAGGAACTCCTCTGGAAAGTTATGCCAACCCAACACCAACAACAGTAACCACCAACTCAGGGGCAACTTGGAAATATTTTATCATTAACCCGGAGCTTAGTGATGATGCAGGATATGGTGCCTGGTACTATGGAGCCAATCAATTAAAATTGGAAACCTATTGGAAAGGATTAGTATGCGAAACAGGAACAAGAAATATTAGTTTAATTCCGGCTTGCACCACTATAACTAATGCAAATAATATAGGTTACCCAATTGGTACTCCCGGACAACTTGACGTGTACACCCCTACATACACTAGCTGGTCTGGCCAAACCGCTTATGTAGGTTTTAGAAACCAATTCGAAGGCTACAATATTAACGGCTATTTCAAACTGATTGTTGGAGCCAATGGTTCAGGTTATTCTGTAACTGAATTTAAATACAACACACAACCAAATGGTAGTATTACAACTCCTTGTACAGTATCATTATTTACTGCAGACGTTAATACGGCAAACTCAGAAACTTCCATCTATCCAAATCCAGTTTCAGATGTGTTAAATATTAAAACAAAAGGGGAAATTAAGTCAGTTTCTGTTTATGATATGTTTGGAAGAAAAATGAATGTTACAGTTATTGGTGATAAGGTTGATGTTAAACACTTCCTGAGCGGAACTTATGTAATTGATATTGAAACTTCTGTAGGAAAATCTTCCCAAAAATTCATTAAAAAATAATCAAACGCTAACAAACGAATAAGCTGGATTCTGGATATCAAAAACAATGCAAACCCAAATCCCACCAATACAACATCTATGGGAACGTTGGGAGATGTAACCAAAAAAAATCCGGCATTTCTGAAGTTAGACTTTATATGCTTATGGATTATATTCTGGCGGCGGTCGTCTGCAAGGCCATCAATCTCCTGATTATTACTTCAAAGCAGTGACAGATGGGTTTAAAACTTTTTAAATAACAAAACACTTTTCTCAGAAATATGAATAATAGTTTAGTATTCATATGCAGTTGATTGGGCTTCATGGTAAGCCCAATTTTTTTATCCTATTTGTGAGCAGTTATTCATTTATTTATGTAATTTTATTCTTTAATAACAATATTCAGTGCATTTTAAAAACAACACCATCATCATCCGCGAATTTACTCCTGAAGAATTCCCTTTATTTTCTATTCTTTTTGAAAATGAAAATGTCACCCGATATTTGCCCTATAAAACTCCCGCAGAGTATAAAGAAATGTTTGAAAAAGCCATAACAGACTATAATCAAGGACCTTTCAGCAGATGGGGAATATTCGACAGTCAGAATAACGATTTTGTAGGTATGTGTTTGGCCAGAATCTTCCTTGATAATCCTGACCAGCTGGAAATAGGATATACTTTAAGCGAAAAGTACTGGGGCAAAGGTCTTGGAACTGAGGTTTGTAAAGCCCTTGTTGAGTATTGCTTATCATTAGATCATCAGAAAGATATCGTTGCTGTAACCGATTTGGATAATATCGGATCTCAAAAAGTTCTTCTCAACAACAGCTTTAAGAGAATTGAAAACCTAAAACGGGAGGATAGAGAACTGGCTTATTTTATATTACAGAAATAGTAAACTAATCCCTAGCCCGTCACTTAAAATTTAAGTAAGTGTATTTTTTATCTTTTGGGACTTTTTTGGTTGAAATACATAAAGCCTTCCAGGGGAAACATTTCATTTATACAATAATTTATCATAACTTGCAGAAATTATGATGTCGAAACGTTGCAAATATGCGCTTAAAGCAATGGTCAGATTAGCAAGGAATTATAACCAGGGCTTTCTGCCAACCTCTGTTATTGCACAAGATGAGAACATCCCCAAAAAATTTTTGGAACAAATCCTTCTCGAACTTAAAAGAGCCAAACTTGTCAACAGCAAACAAGGGAAAGTAGGAGGATACTATCTGCTGAAATCACCTGATGAAGTCTCACTAGCAGATATTTACCGTATTTTTGACGGACCTATTGCATTAACACCATGTGTATCGCTAAACTTTTATGAAGCTTGTGATGACTGTGTGGATGAAGCAGTCTGTTATCTGAGAAAAGAATTGATGATCGTTCGCGAAAAGACCCGAACAAGCATGATGGAGGCCACTCTGACCAAGTTTATTACTAAAGAATAAAATTTTTTTTATTTAAATTCTACTATTTTGATAGGAGTTATAGAATTTTATATATATTTGCAGGACTTAAATCTCAATTCAAAATGGAAAACAGTCTGAAAAATGAATACGAAAACCTTGTAAAAGAGGCTGGTGAAGCTTCTTTTCAAACCAATGGGCTGCAAATACTGGCTGAAAAATTTCCGGATAAAGTGATCTTTTCAACCAGCTTCAGCTATGAAGATCAGGTAATCACTCATCTGATAAAAGATTTAACTATAGAAATATTTACGCTTGATACAGGAAGACTTTTTGAACAGACCTACGAAACCTGGACTTCTACAAAGGCGTTCTTTAAAAAGAATATCAAAGCTTACTATCCTGATACGGAAGAGCTGAGAGAATTTGTAACAGAAAACGGCCCTGATTCATTCTACCAGTCTGTTGAAAAGAGGAAAGCGTGCTGTACCATTCGTAAAGTCCACCCCTTAAAGAAAGCGCTGGAAGGCTATAAAGTATGGATTACGGGACTGAGATCCGAACATTCTCCCAACAGACAGAATATGCCGCAGCTGGAATGGGATCCGGATAACAAAATCATCAAATACCATCCCATCCTTCACTGGACCACAGAACAAGTGACAACTTATGTGAAAGATCATCATTTACCGTACAACCATCTTCATAAAAAAGGATTTGTCAGCATAGGATGTGAACCCTGTACCAGAGCAATTAAAGAAGGAGAAGATTTCAGGGCAGGCCGATGGTGGTGGGAAGATGCCAACAAAAAAGAGTGCGGTCTGCATATTCATCAATAAAAAAAGAAAAACATGTCAATACAGCAATTAAACTATTTAGATCAGCTGGAAGCCGAGTCTATTTATATACTAAGAGAAGTCGCGGGACAGTTTGAGCGCCCTGCTTTATTATTCAGTGGAGGAAAAGACAGTATTGTGCTGGCTCACCTGGCAAGAAAAGCATTTTTTCACGGAAAAATCCCTTTCACATTTGTTCACGTAGACACCGGGCACAACTTTCCGGAGGTGTTGGATTTCCGCGATCAGTTGGTAAAGCAGTTAGATGTTAATCTTGCAGTAAGAAAGGTAGAAGATACTATAAAAAGTAAAAAATTAACCGAAGCGAAAGGTAAATTCCCAAGCAGAAACTGGTTACAGACCTATACACTTCTTGATACAATTGAAGAATTTGAATTTGATGCCTGTATCGGAGGGGCCAGAAGAGATGAAGAAAAAGCCCGCGCTAAAGAAAGAATATTCTCAGTGCGTGATGAATTCGGGCAATGGGATCCTAAACTTCAGCGTCCTGAACTGTGGAATATTTTTAACGGAAAGATCCACAAAGGAGAAAATGTAAGAGTTTTCCCTATCAGTAACTGGACGGAACTCGATATCTGGAACTATATCCGAAGAGAAAAAATTGCACTCCCTTCTATTTATTTCTCGCACGAAAGAGAAGTAGTAGATTTTAACGGTCAGTGGCTTGCCAATTCTTCGCATGTTTTCTTAGAACCTGAAGATATCATCACCACCAAAAAAATACGCTACCGTACCGTAGGAGACATGACCTGCACCGCAGCGGTAGAATCCAATGCGGTTACTATAGATGCTGTAATTGATGAAATTGTAGCGACCAGAATTTCAGAACGTGGCGAAACGAGAATTGACGACAGGGTGACAGAAGCAGCGATGGAAGACAGAAAAAAAGGAGGCTATTTTTAATCAATGATAAAAGATAATTGATCAACAGCCACACAGAGTATTTTCATCAATTATCATCTAATTTATCACTTATCATTTATAATCAAAATCGAATGGATATATTAAGATTTATAACAGCAGGAAGCGTAGATGACGGAAAAAGTACCCTTATCGGCAGACTGCTTTACGATAGCAAAAGTATTTTGCAGGACCAGTTGGAAGTCCTTGAAAAACATTCTAAAAATAAAAATGAAGATGGGGTAGACCTTGCCCTTTTAACAGACGGATTGCGTGCAGAAAGAGAACAGGGAATCACCATTGATGTTGCCTACCGCTATTTTTCTACCGCAAAAAGAAAATTTATCATTGCTGATGCTCCCGGGCATGTGCAATATACACGCAACATGATCACCGGAGCATCCAATTCTGATCTGATGGTGATTCTTATTGATGCAAGAAAAGGAGTCATTGAACAAACCAGAAGACATTCTATTATCGCATCGCTATTGCAGCTGAAAAAAGTAGCTGTAGCCATTAATAAAATGGATATGGTAGACTATTCTGAAGATGTTTTTGAAGCTATCAAATCAGAATATGCAAAAATTGCAGAAAATCTTGGATTAAACGATGTCACTTATTTCCCTATCTCTGCACTGAAAGGAGATAATATCGTTTCAAAATCTACCAGAACACAATGGTACAAAGGAAATTCTCTTCTTGAATATCTTGAAGAAGTAACCCTTAATGAAGAAAAAAATAATGGAAGCCGCTTTCAGGTTCAATATGTGATCCGCCCTCAAACTGAAGAGCTGCACGATTACAGAGGATATGCCGGACAAATATTAAGTGGGAAATTTAGTAAAGGAGATAAAATCCATATACTTCCGGCAGATCTTACCACTGAAATCACCAAGATTGAGATCAATGGTATTGAAAAGGAAGAAGCCTTTGAGGGTCAGCCTGCAGTCATTCACCTTGCTCATGATCTGGATATCAGCAGAGGGGATATTTTTGTCACGGAAGAACAGATTCCGGCAGTTGAAAAAGACCTTGAAGTTCTGTTATGCTGGCTTGATCAGAAACCGTTGCAGCCGGGGAATAAGTATCTTCTGCAGCAGAACAGCAGACTTGTGAAAGCAATTGTTAAAGAGGTAGATTACAAGATCAATGTCAACACCCTGATCCGGGAACAGGCAGACAGCGAAATTAAACTGAACGAAATAGTAAAAGTTACCCTGCGAACGGCACAACCTTTGGTCTATGACAGCTTTACCAATAATAAAACAACGGGCTCTGCCATTTTGGTGGATGAAACGTCCAATTCAACGGTAGCAGCCTGCATAATTCAATAAAAAAATGGCAATTTCCGATCACTTGATAGAAAGAATTCATCAAACCAAGCAAAACAGCATTCATGGATTCTTTGATAAAATAAAAACTAAAAAATGGGTTAAGGATTTGTATGAAACACTTTTCCTGCCTCAGAATGACAATACCGAAGACCAGATTAAAAGAAATTTTGAAGCCCTTCGAGAAACGATTTTTGATTTAATCAATACCGTAACAGGAGATCAGGAAAGCACTGAAAAACAGGTTGATCAGTTTTTTGAAGCCCTGCCTGACCTTTATGATCAGTTGGTACTGGATGCAAAATCAATTGTAGAGTTTGATCCTGCTGCCGATTCACTGGAAGAAGTCTATCTGGCATATCCCGGCTTTTTCGCCACGTATGTCTATCGTATTTCACATCAGTTATGGAATCAGAAAGTGAAAATAGTACCGCGTGTCATTTCAGAGTACGCCCACAGCAAAACCGGAATTGATATTCATCCGGGAGCAACCATCGGAAAGTCATTCTTTATTGACCACGGTACAGGAATCGTGATCGGAGAGACTACAATTATAGGAAACAATGTAAAGATCTATCAGGGAGTTACCCTCGGAGCATTGAATGTTTCCAAAGAAAAAGCCCATCAGAAAAGGCATCCCAATATTGAAGATGATGTTATCATCTATTCAGGAGCCACAATTCTGGGAGGAGAAACTACCATAGGCAGAGAGAGCATTATCGGAGGAAATGTCTGGGTAACGCAGGATGTTCCTGCTAATTCTCTGGTCTACCACAAAAGTGAAATAAAAATAAAGGATAATACTTCATTACCGGAATCATTAACCTTTGTCATTTAAAAAAAAACAAAAAAAGTAAATTGATATGAAATTTCAGAATGCATTAGAAACGATTGGAAATACTCCCGTCGTAAAAATCAATACACTGTTCAATTCAGATCATGAAATCTGGATCAAACTTGAAAAAAGCAACCCTGGCGGAAGCATTAAAGACAGAATTGCATTAGCAATGATTGAAGATGCAGAAGCAAAAGGACTATTAAATAAAGACAGCACCATTATAGAACCTACCAGTGGAAATACAGGAATTGGTCTGGCCCTGGTAGCAGCAGTAAAAGGATACAAACTGATTCTTGTAATGCCCGAAAGCATGAGTATAGAACGCCGCAAAATTATGGAAGCATATGGTGCCGAATTTGTGCTTACTCCAAGAGAAAAAGGAATGAAAGGGGCTATTGAAAAGGCCAGCGAGCTGGCTGAGGAAACACCTAATTCATGGATTCCAAGACAGTTTGATAATCCTGCCAATGTAAAAGTTCATGTTGAGACTACTGCTCAGGAAATTTTAAAAGACTTTCCTGATGGACTCGACTATATTATTACCGGAGTAGGAACCGGAGGACATATCACCGGTATTGCCAAAGCAGTAAAGGAAAAATATCCGAACGTAAAAATATTTGCTGTAGAACCGGAATTATCTCCTGTCTTAAGTGGAGGAAACCCTGCGCCACACCCATTGCAGGGATTAGGAGCTGGATTTGTACCTTCCATTTTGGATATTACACTTTTAGACGGAGTGATTACCGTAGGGAAGGAAGAAGCCTATGAATATGCCCTCAATGCAGCGAAAAAAGAAGGTTTGTTTGTCGGGGTTTCCACGGGAGCCGCTTTAGCAGCCATTGCCAAACAGTTACCTGAAATACCGCCTAACGCTAAAATCCTGACGATTAATTACGATACCGGAGAAAGGTATCTGTCTGTAGAAGGACTCTTCTAAATCCTTAATTAATACCTACTTCAATGAAAACAAATATAAAATCACCAAAGGTTTACCTTATCGGTGCAGGGCCCGGCAACCCTGAA
>JASLCD010000139.1 GCA_030146295.1 Chryseobacterium sp. | reverse complement strand
CCTGTAAACATCATTGAGAGCAAAAGTGCTCCAACTGTAATTTTCTTCATAATGACTATTTATTAACTTAAAAAATAGATAAAGTGCTGCTGTAACAGCACTTTACTTTATTTAGTTTGTTTAGTTTAATTTACAATTTAGTAATGGTTAGCTTGTAATATGCTGAATTGTGTAGATCCAGTTCAATTTTATAATTACCTGCCTGCGATACTTTATATCCAGGGTCTCCTGTAACAGTTCCTTCTGAACTTAAATAGGATTGAACACCTGTTCCTGAAACCAAAGTCTGATCTGCATCTTTTGGCTGGAACTTTATGGCCCAATCATCATTGGCTCTGAATTTAAATACTCCGGTATTGGATAATGCAATAGAATTGATTACAAAAGTTTTGGTTGCAGGATTGTATACGAAATCAGTATCTGATCCCCATCCGGTAGGTGTTGCATCACCAATAACTCCGAAGTTTGCTAATACAGCAGAGTAAGTATTGGCTGCCCAATCTACTTTCATGTAATAGGTTCCCGCAGCAGCTGGTACGATATCTGATCCGTCAGCTTTTAGTTTTCCGGTATTGGTTCCATCATCCCCTTTATTGCCCGGCCAATCCTGATTGATGGCAAATTTGTACTTCCCATTATCACCGGAAGCATCTTTAATAAAGATAAATCCTCTGTATTTATCATTTTTCTCAGGAGAGAACAGATTCGGTGAATTAGATGGAGTCCAGTTTGCATAACCAGCCGCTCCTGCATAGGCTCCTGGTACATTGATCTTTGGATACACTAAATCTGGATTCGGAGTATAAGGAGTTACTTTAAGAGCGATTACATTGGAATAAAAAGCTGCTGAACCTACTGAAGTTTTCAGTCTTACCTCGATATCGTTTACAACATCCGGCACTGCTCCAATAGCAAACATAGCGGCATTCATAGCGGCATGGGTTGCGGAACCTGAAGTCATATCATTAGAAAAGTCAATCGTAGCACTTTTTTTGAAACCATTCCCTTTCATGCCGAATTCTACTTTCTGATTGGGAACTACAGCAATATTAAATGTTGGTTTTGTCCATGTAAAGCTGATTACGGCATCATTTGCATTAAGTTCATTAAGAACTATTGCACTTTTATCCGCAGCTATTTTACCAGCAGATGTCTCATTGATAATAGCTTGATCTTCGTCTTTTTCGCAGGAAAGAACCAAAAGTCCGGTAAAAACCAGGGCTAATATTTTGAATAGATTTTTCATTTTTAACAGGATTTTAAATTAATACCCGGGATTCTGAATCAGATTAGGATTTGCTACGATGTCTTTAGCAGGGATCGGGAAAAGATTTCTATAACTTTCCACTGCTTTACCATCTTTTACATTTCCTTTCCATGGCCATAGATAATCACCTGTAGTAAACTTGTTGAAACGGATAAGATCGCTTCTTCTGGTCATTTCCCAAGACAATTCTCTTCCTCTTTCATCTAAAATAAAATTAAGATTGATAGAAGATACATCTCCACTTGTATTTCCGTACGCACGTTCTCTCAGCTGATTAATATAACCGATGGCTGTAGCCTGGCTTCCACCAGTACCTCCTCTTAATACCGCTTCTGCGTACATCAGATAAATATCTGCCAAACGGTATAATGGGATATCTGCTTCAACCCAGTTGGTATGAGCCCCAACAGATCCGTTACTTTTAACATTTTTAAATTTGATAAAGGCATACCCATCAGTAAATGAACCTAAATCATTAATTTCTAAATTCTGCCCTGCAGTAAAGAATCTTCCTCTCTTATCACTTCCATTAGTAGGGAATAAGCCTACAAAGGCTTTTGTAGTTCTTAAACCGCTCCATCCGCCATTCACTCCAAAATCAGCAGCTTTCATATCGCCTCCTATGGCAGCATGAACAAGGAAAGTAGTTCCACCATTGGTCTGTGTATTAATTCCGTCAAAGTTTACACTTAAAATCTGCTCCGGGTTATTGATATTATTATCCGCAAGGAATAAATCATCATATTTTGGTTTTAAAGAATAACCAGCTGCAATTACTTTGTTACAGTATGTGATACAGTCTGTATTTCTCTGAGTTCCCGTATAAACTTCAGCATTTAAGTATAATTTTGCCAATAATGACCATACAGCTGCTTTATCTGCTCTTCCGTATTCATTGGTTTTAGGGTCTTTTAATTCTCCTGCGATTGCAAGCAATTCAGACTCAATATAATTAAATAATGCTTTTCTTTCTATTCTTTGGGGTGGATTGATAGATCCGGGCAAATAGGATTCATCTACAAAAGGAACATTCCCGAACATATCGATCGCGTGGTAATACGACTGTGCTCTCAGGAATCGAGCTTCTGCTCTCATTAATTTCGCCTGAGTAAGATTGTCTCCTGTAATATTATTGGAAGCTAATTTTTCATCCGTTACATTTCGAAGAAATTCATTACAAAAAGCAATTTCTGTGTACACTCTGTAATACATCGCAGCAATGAACTCGTTGGAAGCATCCCAAGTCATTTTATGAAGCGTATGAAGATTCCCATCATTCCATCCAATAACGGCTTCATCAGTGGTTACTACATTCAGATTATACATCAATCTGGTATATTGGGAGAATCCACCGTTGATACCGTTAATATCACTATCCGGCTGATCTCCGTCTCCACTTACCTGGCCTCCCATGGCAAGTCCTCCGTAAAGTTTAGCCAGAACATTTTTATAATTGGCAAAGTCTTTATAAATACTGGCAGAAGTAACGTCTGTGATAGGTTCTCTTTCAAGATCTTTCACACAAGAAGTTGCTGTCAACAAAAATACTGCTGAAAGTGGCAATACTATATTTTTAAGTTTAATTCTATTTAGTTTCATTGAATTCTTATTTAAAATTGGAAGTTAAAACCTAAAGAATAAATCTTAGGCATCTGGTAGTAACCGTTATCTATTCCACCAAAAACTTCAGGATCTACTCCAGAGTATTTGGTGATCACAAAAACATTCTGTGCCATTGCATATACTTTCAGATTGCTTCCTTTGGTGAAGATTTCTCCGAAATTATATCCTACATTGATATTATCCAATCTCAGGAATGAAGCGTTCTCAACATAGATATCAGATTTGTACTGAGGAACGGCAAACTTATATTGAGGAGCTGTAGAGAATACATTCTGAAGATATTCGTTGGTAGATGCAGACTGCAGTGAGCTATTTGAAGCAGCATTATTATATACATAGTTTCCTAATACCGCTCTAGCACTTAATGCAAAATCCCAATTTTTATGAGATACTTTGGTAGAGAACCCTAAAATTGCATCTGGTGTAGTAGATTTGTAATAATACATATCTTTTGTATTGATTACTCCATCTCCGTTTCTGTCTACAAATGCCCCATCAACAGGTTTTCCATTTGTATCATACACCTGCTGGTATACCCAGAATGAGTTAGGTGCATATCCTACTGCGTGAGCCTGAATTCTGTTTCCTGAACCTCCTTCAATACCTCCAACTTCCATATTGAATGATTCGTCAGCTCTGTCTTTAAGCTTCGTAATGACTGGCTTGTAATGAGTAGCATTAAAGCTTACTTCCCAGGTTGTATTCTGGTTTTTAACAGGAATTACTGTAATACTTCCTTCAATCCCCTCATTTTTCATATCACCTACGTTCTGCCAGCTAGCGTTACTTAAACCTCCGGCCGGTTCATCAGCATATACAAGAAGATCTTTGGTGTCTTTTCTGAAGACATCTATTGATCCTGTAATTCTGTTTTTATTAAAACCAAAATCCAATCCTAAGTTTTTGGTAGTAGTTGTTTCCCACGTAAGGTTCGGATTGTAGTTCGCAGGTCTGAACATAAAATAGAATTCATTTCCAAACTGATAGCCTGCTCCCTGATAACTTGGATTATAGGCTGCAAAAGCCGGATAATTATTAGGCTTGTTACCATTAAGTGCCGGCAATTCCTGCTGACCTGTTTTACCCCATCCTGCTCTCAGCTTTAATGTACTGATTGAGGATATATTTTTGATAAAATTTTCTTCATTAAGCTTCCATGCCAATGAAACACCCGGGAAAACACCCCATACATTATCTCTGGTTCCGTTAAAGAATCTTGAAGAACCATCTTTACGAACCGATCCTGAAATAACATATTTATTAGCTATGGTAAAAATTGCTCTTCCGTAGAATGAGATCAATGTGTTTTGGGTTTTAAAATCCAAATCCTGCGAGTTGATTCCTGTTCCTCTATAAGTGATAGCTCCTGGAAGATAAATATTAAAGTCCTGATATGAATACCCTGCAGTAATATCCACACCTGTATTAATAGCACTGATGTTTTTTACATAATTGAAATAGGTTTCCAAAAGCTTGTTTTTCTTTTCCATAGAATAGAAATTTGAACTTCCTTTATCTTCAAAACCTGGTCTTAAACGGGCATCTTTAAATTTATGTCCATCACTTTTTGTATAGTCATACCCGGCATTTACATTGAAATGCAGATCCGGAAGAAAGTGAAATTTATAATCTAACTGGATATTTCCTAATCCTCTTAATACGGAAGATACATCTCTTATTCCGTTGATCAGCCCAAGCGGGTTGGAATTTGCATTGACATTATACCCTGTTGCGGATCCTGAATCAAGCCATTCATAATACCCCCCGTAATTAGAGTTCCCTGAATATACCGGTTGTGTAGGATCAAAATAAGTCGCGGATTTGATCACTCCACCGTCTACAAATCTATTATCAGTAAATGTTCCTTTGGCATTTACATTTACGGATAGATGATTGTCAAAGAATTTAGGACTTAAGTTCAGACCTACAGAAGTTCTGCGGAAAGAATTTGATTTTACGATACCATTCTGTTCGTTATACCCTAATGATAAACGATACGGCAGACCTTTAATTCCTCCTGAAAGGGCTACGTTGTTATCTGTACCCCATGCTGCCTGGTAAATCTGATCCTGCCAGTCGGTATTGGAATTTCCAAGTTTGGTTTTATAATTGGCTGGTGCATATGTATTAACAAAATCTCTGAATTCCTGAGCGTTTAATACATCTACTTTTCCCATTTTAGTAGAAACCGAAGTAACCGTTGAGAAATTCAATTTAAACTTTCCTGCAGTTCCTTTCTTAGTTGTAATGAGAATTACCCCATTCGAAGCTCTGTTACCATAGATGGCAGTAGCAGAAGCATCCTTCAGGATATCAAATGTCTCGATATCATTAGGATTGATCAGAGATAAAGGATCGGAAACACCATTCATTCCAACAAAATCCTGTGGAACTCCGTCAATTACGATCAAAGGTGAGTTCTCTCCACTTAAAGAAGATGTTCCCCTGATCCTGATCTTGGTTCCGGAACCCGGGGCTCCACTGTTGTTGGTAACCTGTACCCCTGGTGTTTTCCCCTGGATCAGCTGTCCGGCAGAAGTTGCTCCTCCATTGAAGTCTTTAGAAGTAACGGAAGTTATAGAACCGGTAAGGTCAGATTTTTTCTGCTTTCCATACCCGATTAATACTACTTCTTCAATCTTCTTCTCCTGAGGAACAGAGTCTTTTTTCTGCGCGTGTATTACTGTACTGGCCAGTAAAAAAGCAGGCGCGATTTTTAATACCGTTGTAAAGTTCTTCACAATCATATTTTTTATAGTTTCGTTTTTTCAGTCATAATCCGGCTTGTAGCCAGACTCGCAATTTAAAAAAAAAATAGAATTATCGTAATTTTAATATAATTTTAGTTAAAATTATGTATATTACGAAACACTTTTTAGTTAGTTTTTTAAATTCCAATAAATTGCACCGTCTTATGCATTGCATAACATTTGCATTAAATTAATATTTAGTTAAACAACTGTTTAACTTAAATTCATATTAAGCCTCGACAAATTGCATTCTGCATCATAATAACACCTCCAATAGCGGTATTCAACAGATATTCCTTATCTTTGCAGTCAAAACTTTACTATAAATGTCAAACAGAAAGATGATTACGGCAGCTTTGCCTTA
>JASLCD010000135.1 GCA_030146295.1 Chryseobacterium sp. | reverse complement strand
GAAAGTAGAAGAAGCTAAAGCTGATACTACTGAAGAAAAAACTGAAGAATAATATTCATTCAGATATATATAAAACCATCCGGGATCCGGATGGTTTTTTTTTTATTGTAAACAAGCAGATTCCTGAGTTTTTACATTGTTATCGCTAATAATTATAAAGGGATGAAGTAATAAGATTCCGGATGTAAAAGATCGCAGCAGCTTAAGAATAATTAAAATATATAAAAATAAAATGTCCCTCTATATTGAGGGACATTGCTATTTTAAATCTTTGTTCTTTTCAATTCAATAAGATTATTACCTTGTTCAAGGTGAAGGCTGTCTCCTTTTACCCTTGCTGTCATATCATCTTTCTTGTAAATCGTTTCATCACCTTTGGTTTCTGTCTTAGGTAATGTAAATGTTTTTTTGTTGCTGGTGATGGCTACTGTACTTTCTTTCGGATCGTTTTTAAATACTACTTTCACCAATGTTCCATCGGTAGCTTTATAAACAAAATCTGTTTTTTCAGTTTTCTGTCCGTTTATATCTACCGTTGAGGAACTTTGTGTTACCGAATCTATTTTTCCGTTATTGTCTGTAACTACTGTTGCAGAACTGTCTGTTTTGATAACGCTTTTGTTTCCGCTTTCACTTTTTTTACAGCTTACTACAGTTAATGCAAGTACAGCACCTAGTGCTAAAAGACTTTTTTTCATGATTATATTATTTGATATTCAATATGATTTTTATATTTTAATTTTACAAAAATCATGCCTTACAATATGAGAAATTTTAGCCGTTATTTATATATAATTCTTTTATTTTTTACCTTCAATATTGTGTTTTCACAAAGAGGAAATTTTGAAATCAAAGAAGGAAATTTCTTTTTAAACGGAAAACCATTTACTGTATATTCCGGTGAAATGCATTATCCGAGAGTTCCGTCAGAATACTGGAAACACCGTTTGGAAATGATGAAAGCGATGGGCTTGAATACCGTTACAACTTATGTCTTTTGGAATTATCATGAAGAGGCTCCGGGGAAATGGAATTTTTCAGGGGAGAAAGATCTGCAGAAATTTATAAAAACTGCACAAGAAGTCGGATTGTATGTTATTATTCGTCCGGGACCTTACGTTTGTGCAGAATGGGAATTTGGCGGATATCCATGGTGGCTTCAAAAGAATAAAGAGCTTGAAATAAGAAGAGACAATAGAGCCTTTTTGGAAGAATGTCGGAAATATATCCATCAGCTGGCAAAACAGGTTGTTCCCATGCAGATCAATAATGGAGGTCCCGTGATTATGGTGCAGGCAGAAAATGAATTTGGATCTTATGTGGCTCAGAGAAAAGATATTCCGCTGGAAGAACATAGAAGATACAGCCATAAGATAAAAGAAATGCTCTTGAAAAGTGGTGTTACAGTTCCACTATTCACTTCAGACGGCAGTTCGCTTTTTAAAGGAGGTTCTATTGAAGGTGCGTTACCAACAGCAAATGGTGAAGGTGATATTGAAGTTTTGAAGAAAAGTATCAATGAATATCATGACGGTAAAGGTCCCTACATGGTGGCAGAATATTATCCGGGCTGGCTTGATCATTGGGCAGAACCATTTGTGAAGGTTTCTACAGAAGAAGTGGTGAAGCAGACAAAGCTGTATATAGAAAATGGCGTTTCTTTTAATTATTATATGATTCATGGAGGAACCAATTTTGGATTTACCAGCGGAGCCAATTATAATAAGGATCACGACATTCAGCCGGATCTGACAAGCTATGATTATGATGCTCCTATTAGTGAAGCAGGATGGGCTACTCCAAAATACCATGCATTGAGAGAAGTTTTTCAAAATATAAATAAGCATAAACTCCCTGAAGTTCCCAAACCGATGAAGGTCATCACGATTCCCGGAATTGAATTTTCAAAGGTAAACTCTCTTTTTGATCTTACCGATCATCAGAAACCCATTATTAATAACAAACCACTCACATTTGAAGATCTGAATATCGGAAACGGATATATTCTTTACAGAAGAAAATTTGATAAAGATCAGAAAGGGATTTTAGAAATAAAAGGATTGCGTGATTATGCAAATATTTACATCAATGGGAAATGGAAAGGAGAACTGAACAGGGTCAATAAAAAGTATGACCTGGATATTGAAATCAAATCCGGAGACCGGTTGGAAGTTCTGGTTGAAAATATGGGAAGGATCAATTACGGAGCCGAGATTGTTCATAATATAAAAGGAATTATAAGCCCTGTGAAAATTAACGGTACTGAAGTTACCGGAAATTGGGAGATGCTGCCTTTACCTTTTGACACTTTTCCTAAGCATCATTTTAAACATAAAGATATTCCTGTACACTCCCCCGTAATTCAGGAAGCTGAGTTTACCCTTGATGAAACAGGGGATACTTTTCTTGATATGAGGAATTTTGGAAAAGGAATTGTTTTCATCAACGGAAAAAATGCAGGAAGATACTGGAGTACTGCAGGTCCCCAGCAAACACTTTATATTCCCGGAGTCTGGCTTAAAAAAGGCAGAAACCTGATTCAAATCTTTGAACAAATTGAATTTCATCCCACAATAAGAAGTATTGATCATCCTATTCTTGATCAGCTTGTGAAATAATTGTTAATTTTGGATATTTTATTATTTCTTATTGATTGTTTGTTTTAATTTATTGTGAAATATTTATAGTAATGTTGTTTTTATAGTGAAAATTGATTAAATTTAATAAAAACTAAAAAACTGAACCATAGCTTCGAACTCAAACACTAATATCACCCAAAAGGGTAATTGTTTTGAAATTGTTTTCTGTTGAAATTTGTTACAAACAAACAAAGTCATGAGCATTTCCATCGCCATAGTAGAAGACGAAAAAAACTACAACAATGCGTTGAAGAAAGTCATCAATTATCAGAAGGATATGAAAGTTATCGCTCAGTTCTTTGATGGGAATGATGCGATGGTGAATTTACCCAATTTTTCTCCGGACGTGGTAATGATGGATATCCAGTTACAGGATATGCTCGGAATCGAAATCATAGAAAAGCTGCGAAAGGAAATGCCCAATACACAGTTTATTATGTGTACCAGCTTTGATGATGATGAAAAGATCTTTAATTCTTTAAAAGCCGGAGCAATGGGATATCTCGTAAAAGGAGAAAGTATGGACAAAATCCTCTCCTCCATCCGTGATGTTTACAGCGGGGGAGCTCCTATGAGTTTTTCCATTGCCCGAAGAGTTCTTAAGCACTTTGAAAGAAACCTCACAGAGATTAAAGGTTTCGATGAACTTACAGAACGTGAAAAAGAAATTCTTGAACTTCTGTCACAAGGACTCCTCTACAAAGAAATCGCAGACAAAAAATTCATCAGCATCGATACCGTCAAAAAACATGTCGGGAATATCTACAGAAAACTTCACGTCAATAATAAAGTGGAGGCCGTCAATAAATTTAACAATTTTAAAAACTAAGAAATTATGGGAAAAAGTAACAAAAGAATTGGGAATAAATTTTATACTCTATTCGATTTAAAAGCTGAAGGAAGAATATCTTTTCTTTCTGGTGGCAAAGCAAATCTATTATTCGATATCAAGAAATTAGCTTTAATGAGCGGTAATATTCACCAGAAAATTGCCGAAAGTTTTATTGATGCTGCAAAGTCAGGTACATTAATACTATTAAAAAACCATTCTCTTAATTATTGTAAAAATGGTATATATGAATTGAGTTATGAGAGTTTAAATCTTTTATATAAGGAAATGATTAAAATTTCAGAAGATGATACTATGGATTCGCCTGAATATTTGACATTTAGCTTTGTAGAAATCGAAAGAAGCCAATATAACTATATTAATTTATCAACTGAATTACCGGAGAATGATAAAGTTTTGTATATAGCCATATCTTTTCAAAATAAAAATAAAATTACAATTGGAGATAATAATTATTTCTTAATCAACGCTGTGCACGGCACGTCATTAAACCAAGCAAGAATAAATTCAACAGATATTTTGAGATTTCAGTCAGAATATGTACGAAATTACTTATTTGATGGAAACAAAGATATTATTTTAAATGAATATTTTTCTTATATAGAAAAAGGACAACGCTTGGGCAATACTCAAAATAATTGTTACTGTATGAGAGATATAGAAGACTTACTTAATGAAAATATGGAATCTTATAAGTTCGATATATATTTGTCTGAGATTACCGATGTTGCTCAATTATTAATGGTTTATCCTAATGTAAAAGTAAATTATGCTGTATATGATAAACATTTTAAAAATAGAAGAAAGCAGTTAACACTAATAATTACACCTGTCGAAAAAGAAAGTAAACTTGTAACTGAATTTTATGACATGGGGTCATTATATCCATGATTATGGTTATTCAAATATTATATATTACGGTACTCTTTGTAGATACTGTAAAGTCTATAGTTTTAGCTGGCAAGAGAGGTCTTTCCAGCCAAAACTATTTTGTTATTTTCTTATTTCTATCCCTCTGTCTGGAATTATATGGACATTATAAGATTTATAGTAAAGAACTTGATTTTGCATACCTGTTCAATTATTATAGTATTTTTTTGATTATCTTTTTTTATAGATATTATTATGCTATTTTTCCTAAAGTAATACAAAGATTTTCATCTTGCCTTCTATTTACTATATTTCTTTATATAGCTTTTTATACAAAATTTTATGGTGAAGACTATGAAAATAAATTGGGTATACTTGTAAGTTTCTATTTTATTTTTAATGTTCTTGTATGGTTCTATATCCGACTTAAAAACTTTAATGAAATTAAAATCATTAACGATCCTCACTTTTGGGTATCTTCCGGTTTACTTTTTTGGAGCATTTTTTTTATTTTCAGATCAATTCCAATGTTTTTTCTTAAAGAGCATGATCCTAGTTTCCTTCAAATTTTAAAATTCATACAGTATTGTGTTAATATTGGTATGTATGGAATGTTCTATATTGCTTTAAGAAAATTTGAAAATAGCGAAGAATAAAACATAGATATGAAACAGTTGCCAGATACAATTAGATTGGCTTATATTATTGGAGTAATTCTTCTAATAACTTTTGTCGTATTTATTGTTTTAATCGTTGTATTATATAATAAAAGGCAGCTTTTTTTTATTCAACAGCAGAAACTTCAAGAAGCAGAGCATCAAAACCAACTCCTCCAGAAAGAACTCGAAAAACAAAAAATTCTGGAACAGGAACGCGAACGCATTTCTCATGACATGCATGATGATCTTGGAGCAGGAATTTCGGCGTTAAAACTTCAGGCAGAATTTCTAAAGCAGAAAGCTGAAAATGATAACTTGCAGGATGATATCGATGAACTTCTGAAAACCTCAGAAGAAATGAATATCTCCATGCGGGAAATGCTTTGGAGTTTGAATTCAGGAAACGATACCCTGGGAAGCTTTATCGATTATGCGATATTGTACACCACAAATTTTTTAAAGAAAACAACAATAGTAGTGTATTCAGAATCTGAAGACATCATTGCTGAAACCACTGTTTCTACAGAAATGAGACGCAATCTTTTTCTCTGTTTGAAAGAAGCTGTCAACAATATATACAAACACAGCCATGCAGATACATTGAAGCTTTCGTTTTCTCAGGAAAAAAATATCTTTTCTATGAAAATATCAGATAATGGGACCGGAATCCCAGATGACCAGTCAAAAGGGAATGGCCTCAAAAATATGAAAAGAAGAATGAATGAATTATCTGGTGAATGCCATATTTTATCCGAAAACCCGGGAACATGCCTGGTTTTTAAAATAACCGTTTAAAAATTACCCTTTTGTGTAATTGACTGATGTGTTTTTTAGAGGGAAATTTGATATATAAAACTAAAAGCCATGAAAACTCTTATTAACGACAGTATCGGAGATTTAGAAGCTGCTTTAAAAAACAACACTGATCTTCAGGAGAAATTTAAGAATAATCCCATAGAGGCCATAAAGGATGTGGAAATTAGAAATCCCAGAGGAACAGATTTTTGGATTTATAGAATTATAGTAATTATGCTTGGTCTGGCCATTATTGCCATCATTGCAGGCCTTATTCTTATTTCTTCATGGAGTCATGGACAGCCAAAAGATAATCAATTGGTAACCATCTTTGCTACCATTTCATCAGGAGCTATAGGAGCTTTGGCTGGCCTTTTATCTCCTACACCTAGAAAATAAATAACTTAAAAAACTACATATCATGAAAACTCTACAATCGTCAAAAACATTGAAATTTGATCTGTCTGATGATCAGGAAGTCTTTTTAGAAATCAACATTTCATCCACCGGGGTTTGGAGCACATACGTTTCTGTTCCTGGAATGGAAGGATTTGAATACGAAGAAAGAAAAAAAATAGGTTTATTTAAAGATTTGAAAGGAAAGACTATTGAAATTAATCATGAATTTTCCTTTGAAAATATTCCCCAAAAGAATTTAGACAATGCGCTTCAGCAAACTCAGGTGACTTATGCAGTACTGAATGTTATAGGACCTTTGCAACCTTTTAAGAAAAGAACTAGCAAAGATCTTGATAAAGAATACAGAATTAGTGCTGTGAAATTTATAACTGTTGAACATATTATATTATGAAATCGCTGATTATTATTGGACTTTTCTTTCCTTTCTTTCTGTACGCACAGCAAAAAGAAAGTATTGATTTAGATTTGAAAGAACTGGAAATCACAACAGCACCCTCAGTCGTTCTTTTAGGAATATCTCCCTCAGAACTTGAAATAGTCAAATCGAAAAAAGCACTTGTATTAAGTTTGGTAAATTCATTCAAAAAAAGTGAAGGGATTCCTGATAGCTATGCTTTTGAAATGACTCCGTTTTGGTTGTTACCATCCAGTAAAATGAACTCTTTAAAATATGCAGGATATAATAAAGATAAAAAAGTATGGAATGCATTTAGTGAAGTTAAAAAAGCGTCCTTTTCATTAGGTTTTATTAGGGATCTGTCCTTAGGTGAAGGAGATGAAATGAAAAACCCCGCTTTTGCTTTCAGTGTAAGAAGTACTTTAGTAAATGTTCGTACAAAAAAGAACAAGACTTTAATAATAAACCGCAATAATGAAGTCCAGAATATATTGTTCAGGATTAATGAAGATTGGGTAAAATCAGATGAACATAAACAGTTGCTAGACTCCTGCGATAAAGCGGGTATTGCAAATGATGATCGGGGAGAAATTTTTGTGAAAGGAAAGAATAGGTTTAAAAAAAAGGTTTCTGAAAGATATAAAAGCTCTAAAGAAGCAGATTATTATAGAACTCTATTGGAAGCGCCTCCTCTTATAGCGGTTGATTTTGCAGGAGGATACAGCACTTTTTTCTCAGATAATAAGTTTTCAAACAATCATTTCGGAAAATTAGGATTTTGGATGACGCTAAATACAGGAATTGATTTTGCTAAAGAGGAATCAAAAGACGTTAAACAACTTAATTTCTATGGTATTATCCGATATTTGGATGATGGAACTACACTCGATGCGAATCAACAGTTTCTCAGATCTAAAAATTATGATTTTGGTGGCAAAGCAGAATTCACCTATAAAAGATTTTCTATCTCGTACGAATATATTTATCGTATTAATGATATAGACAAAACATTCCGATCCAGCGGCCTTATTGCCTATAAAGTTTCTGATAGGGTATATATCAATGCTGCATTCGGTAAAAATTACGGAGAAAAAGATAACCTTATCTCGTTCTTGGGGCTGAATTGGGGACTAGACTCTGAAAAAAAGAGTGTTTTTGTCACTACTCCAGATGAAAAGAAAATTCAATAAATATATTATTACTTAGAATAAAAACCTTTTTGAATAGAATACTCAAAAAGGTTTTTTTATTTCTTTTAAAATTAGAATTATCATAATATAAATTAACTAAAATTTAACTCGTATTTATCTCAAAAAAATCCCTCGAAGTACCCCTAAAAGTTAAATTTTGATTAAATTTGTCTAAACTAAAAAAAATAAAAAATGAGTGCAATTTCTTATATAGAAGCAAGACAGATTTTAGATTCCAGAGGTAACCCTACCATCGAAGTAGATGTATTTACAGAAAGCGGAGCAATGGGCCGTGCAGCTGTACCTTCAGGAGCATCTACAGGAGAACACGAAGCGGTAGAATTACGTGACGGAGGTTCAGAATATCAGGGAAAAGGAGTTCTGAAAGCTGTTGAAAATGTAAAAGAAGTAATTGCAGAGAATTTAGTGGGACAGCCGGTTTTCGAACAAAACTATATCGATCAGATTATGATTGATCTTGATGGAACGGCTAACAAAGGAAATCTTGGTGCTAATGCTATTCTTGGTGTTTCTCTAGCCGTAGCTAGAGCTGCAGCTGCAGAATTGGGAATGCCGCTTTATAAATATGTAGGAGGAGTGAACGCCAATACGCTTCCTGTTCCAATGATGAATGTAATCAACGGTGGATCTCACTCAGATGCTCCTATCGCATTTCAGGAATTCATGATCATGCCGGTAAAAGCAGATTCTTTCTCTCACGCATTAAGAAAAGGAACTGAAATCTTCCACAATCTTAAATCTATTCTTCATTCAAGAGGTTTATCTACTGCAGTAGGTGATGAAGGTGGTTTTGCTCCAACTTTTAAAGGAACTGAAGATGCTTTGGATACTTTACTTCAGGCTATTGAAAAAGCAGGCTATAGGCCAGGTGATGATATTATGCTGGCACTTGACTGTGCCGCTTCGGAATTCTACAAAGACGGAATTTATGATTACAGAAAATTCCAGACTCCGGATGCAGCTCAGTTTTCAAGCAGCGAGCAGGTTTCTTACTTAGCGGAACTGGCTGCTAAATATCCAATCATCTCTATCGAAGATGGTATGCAGGAAAATGACTGGGAAGGTTGGAAAATGTTAACTGATAAAATTGGTGACAGAGTACAGCTGGTAGGAGACGACTTATTTGTAACCAACGTAGAAAGACTATCCAGAGGAGTAAAAGAAAATATCGCCAACTCTATCCTTGTAAAAGTAAACCAAATTGGTTCTCTTTCTGAAACAATGGCTGCAGTACAAATGGCCCAGAACAACAGATTCACTTCAGTAATGTCTCACAGATCAGGAGAAACTGAAGACTCTACAATCGCTGATTTGGCAGTAGCAATGAACTGTGGACAGATCAAAACAGGGTCAGCTTCAAGATCAGACAGAATGGCAAAATACAACCAGTTGCTGAGAATTGAAGAAGCTCTTGGTGAAACAGCAATTTTCCCAGGTTTAGAAGCATTTAAAATAAAAAGATAATTGAATTTATAAATAACGGCAAGCGATAATTTTTGTTTGCCGTATTTTATGGAAAG
>JASLCD010000113.1 GCA_030146295.1 Chryseobacterium sp. | reverse complement strand
CAGAAGGCACAGTTCTGAATGTGAAAAAAAATTAAAAAAAACATTACATTTGTGAAAATCACAAAACTATGCACCAGGAAGCTCTATTGAAGGAAATCCGAAGAAAAATCGGGGAAAGATCTTTAAATGATGAGATTGCCAACATCCTTAATATAAGTTATGATGCAGCACACAGAAGAACTTCTATGAAAGCTAAATTCAGTTTTGAAGAAGCACTGGAGCTCGCCAGGTATTATCAGATCTCATTGGATCAGTTCCTCGGAACAGAAAACCAGCTGGTGGTCAAAAGAACCCAACCGGTAAGAACTACCGAAGATCTTTTAAACTATTTTGAAAACTCGTTGAAGATTCTAAATGTTTTTCAGAATATCAACAATTCCAAAGTATTCTACTCTGCAAAAGACATCCCGTTTTTTTATACCATTTCAGATTCAAGTTTATCCCGTTTCAAGTTTTATGTCTGGATGAACCTACTGAACCAGGATAAATTTCTAAGCCCTTTTCATGAGTTTAATATGGAATATCATTCTGTAAAAAATGACATGCTGAAAGATCTTTATGATAAACAAAATGTAACCGAAATCTGGAATGACACCACTATCATGAGTGCTTTAAGACAAATTTCATTTTATTACGAAATGGGATTATTAAAGAAAAATGATGTAGACCTTATTCTTGATGATCTGAAAAAATTACTGGAGGGTCTTGAAATTAAAACACTGGAAAAAACTAATTTCCAGATATATGTCAATGATTTAGTAATTTTAAACAACAGTATCTTATTTAAAAATGAGCAGCAATGTTCCTTTTTCGTTCCTTTCAGCATGTTCGGATATATGATGACCAATGATAAAATCACCTGTGAAGATTCTCTCAGCTATTTTGAGCATCAGATCAAGAACTCCAGATCGCTGAACGAATCCGGAAACCGGGAAAGGAAAATGTTCTTTAATAAAATGTACGAACAGATTGACCGATTAAAACAAAATTTATCATGAATACTCTTCGTAAAGGCGAATATTTTGGAGAAACCAATCAACTGATCAATTTAGAAGGATTGACGATCACTGATACGGAGTATACCCATCCTTACGTAGACTGGCATTACCATGAAAATGCTTATTTTACTTTTCTTCTTCAGGGAAATATGACCGAAGGAAACAGAAAAGAAACCTATGGCTGTTCTGCAGGAACATTATTGTACCATCATTGGGAAGATCCTCATTACAATGTGAAACCGGATATTTTTACAAGAGGCTTTCACATCGAGCTTTCGCAAAGCTGGTTTGATCATTTTGACATTCAGAAAAATAAGGTGGAGGGCAGTTTTAATATAAAAGATCCCGCTTTAAAGCTATTGATTTATCAGATGTTCAAGGAAACCAAAACCAATGATTTATCTTTTGAACTGGCCGTTAATCAGTTATTATTACACCTTTTCAGTCAATTAACCCATCAAAAGGAAAGTATAGACAGAAAACCAGTCTGGGTAGGGCAGATCAATGAAATTTTACATGAAAGCTTTACAGAAAGTCTGAATCTTACAGCACTTTCCAAAACATTGAACATTCATCCTATCCATTTAAGCAGGGATTTTCATAAATATTTCCGCTGTAATCTGGGAGAATACCTCCGGAAATTAAAACTCAACAAATCTCTTGAACTGCTTACTTTGCCCCATTCTTTAACGGATATTGCTCTGGAATGCGGTTTCTCTGATCAGAGTCATTTTATCCGGTGTTTTAAAGAAAATATCGGAATTACCCCCTCGAAATACAGAAATCTTCTGAAAATTCATTAAAATCTATCCGAATTTAAAAGAGATAAAATCACCATTCACGATTTGGATACATCATTCCCCGATTTGGATACATTTTCCTTTCTGTAACTTTTCATCTTTGTACCATCATTTAAACAAAAAAATATTTAAAAATGGAAACAAAAAAAGTATGGTTCGTGACAGGGGCTTCAAAAGGCTTAGGATTCGAGTTGGTAAAAAAATTATTATCCGAAGGATTTCAGGTTGCTGCAACAAGCCGTACCGTTGAATCCCTGATCTCAACCATCGGAGAAACTTCTGAAAGCTTCCTTCCGCTTAGTGTAAACATCACAGACAACAACGATATAAAATCTGCCATTGCAAAAACAGTTGAGCATTTCGGAAAAATCGATGTGGTTGTCAATAATGCAGGCTATGGACAAATCGGAACACTGGAAGAGCTTACAGATGAAGAGGCAAGGGAAAATTATGCAGTGAATGTTTTCGGAACTTTAAATGTGATCAGAAATGCAATGCCTTATCTTCGTGAGCAAAGATCAGGAAACATCTTCAATATTTCTTCTGTTGGCGGCTATTCTGCTAATTTTCCGGGTTGGGGAATTTACTGTTCAACCAAATTTGCTGTTGCAGGATTTACAGAAGCTTTGGCTGAAGAAGTAAAAGATTTCGGAATTCATGCTACCGTTGTATATCCGGGATATTTCCGTACAGACTTTTTAAATAAAGATTCTGTGAAAACCCCTGCCAATCCTATTCAGGCTTATGAAGCGGCAAGAAATTCTGAGCAGACCCACCTTAATGATATCAACGGTAATCAGCCTAATGATCCGGAAAAAGCTGCTGATGTACTGATTCAGATCAGTAAAGAGAAAAATCCACCGGTGCATTTATTATTAGGCGTGGGAACCGTGGAGTTTCTGAATAATAAGATTGATATTTTAAAGAAAGATGCTGAGAAGTGGGAAAATCTGACTGTTTCAACTGCCATCTAATTTGATAATGATATCCTTCGGCTCCGCTCAGGATGATATTCTAATCAATTTGTTTGAATAATTTAAACATCTTGTTTTAGAAAAGTCTGTCTGACCGGAGTCGAAGGTTTTCTGAGACAGTACATTATACTTTTTATAAAAACACCTAACTTCGTTATTATGAAACAGCCTGTTCGTTTTAATTCCATTTCAGATTTTCATGCATTCTGTAATCTCCCGAATCCTGAGCATCCACTGATCAGTTTGATAGATTACAGCAAGGTCCGGTATATTATAGAGAATGAAGAGTTGAAGTGGATACAGAATTTTTATTCTATTGGTTTGAAAAAGAATGTCAATCCGAGATTCAATTATGGCCAGCAGCAATATGATTTTGATTCCGGGGTGCTGTGCTTTGTTTCGCCGCAACAGTATCTGAGCCTGGAAATAAGGCAGGATATTGAAGTGGAACCTACAGGGTTCTTATTACTGATTCACCCAGATTTTCTATGGAATACCCCATTAACCAGGAAAATAAAATCATATGACTTTTTCAGTTATCAGGTTAAAGAAGCTCTTTTTCTCTCTGATAAGGAAGAAAGAATCCTTGTTGATATTTTTAAAAATATTGAACGGGAATATCAGTCAAATATAGATAAATTCACACAGGAACTGATTATTGCCCAGATTGAACTCTTATTAATTTACTCTGAGCGTTTTTATGAACGGCAGTTTTTCACCCGAAAAAAATCGAGTCATGAACTTCTGCATAAATTTGAAGACATTCTTTCCCAATATTTTGAAAGCGGAAATCTTCTTGAAAGTGGGATTCCGTCCGTTAAAATCATTGCTGATCAAATGAATATTTCGCCCAATTATCTTGGAACCCTGCTTAGACTACATACACAGCAAAATACCCAACAGCACATTCAGAATAAATTGATTGACTCTGCCAAGGAACGTTTGAGTACCACGAGTTTATCTGTAAGCGAAATTGCGTATGAACTGGGATTTGAACATCCGCAGTCTTTCAGTAAACTTTTTAAACAGAAGACAAATCAGTCTCCGGGAGAGTTTAGAAAGCTGTTTAATTAGTACCGGATACGTATCAATAAACTTAAGGATTTAAATGACAATGTTAATTTCATTCTATTTTACCATAAGGAAGTTCAGTATTTTTGTTTAAATACTTATTTTAAGATGAAACCTATCCTATTATTGATCTTTACATTTACATTTTATCTTTATCAGGGACAAAATCAAAACATAATCACTCCGGAAAAAATTGAAAATCCGATTCAGAAAAAATATACCGGAAAAATTGTTTTCCTTAGCAAAGCCGTTGCTCTTGAAAATTTGAAGGATTCAGACTTTCTTAGTTCTTCCCAGTTTCAGGAAAACGGAGATCTTGGTATTCATGCGTTTTTTGACAACTCTCTTGTCAACTATCTGCATCAGCTTGAACCTACCTGGACTGTTGATGAACTGCTCAAAAACGGGAATTATCAGTTCTCATTTTATGTAGATGGAAAGCTGATTTATAAAGAAAATCTCAATACAGGCGCAGGTACTCCAGATAATAAAAAAGTCAAAACAGCACTCCGAATTCCTCTTCTCAGCAGTAAAAATGAAGATTCATGGGGAAGATATTTATGGATGCGTTTCTACAGGTCTCATAATGGAATTGATGCTCTGACAGAGGGAAATCATACTTTGAAAATCGAAATACATCCATATCTCAACGCTTCTACACTCAAGACCGGACCCGTTATTGCTGAGGGACAAATCAGCCTCAGCGTACCCTCTCAAAATATTTCAGAGCAGCAGATCGCTGTTCAGCCCATCCAATCCAACAGCGGGTGGAAAGTTTCTCAGGAAAAAATCAACCCCGAAATCATCAGAAACCTGAATAAAAAAATTGCAGAATCCAGATTTAAAAATATAACCGGAATTATCGTTGTAAAAGACGGAAAATTGCTTCTTGAAGAGTATTTCAACGGATCCGGAAGAGATTCTTTGCAGGACACCCGCTCCGTAGGAAAATCATTTTCTTCAGCATTAATGGGAATCGCTGTGAAAGAAGGATATGTAAAAAGCGAAAATCAGAATCTGAAAGCATTTTACAACCTGAAACAATTTAAAAATTATTCTTCCCAAAAAGAGAATGTTACCATAAAAAGTTTATTGACCATGAGCTCCGGGTTTGAAGGAAATGATGAAAATTCTGATTCGGCCGGAAATGAAGAAAATATGTATCCTACCGAAAATTGGGTCAGTTTCACGTTGGATCTTCCTATGACAGACAATCCTATGGGAAAAAACTGGAGTTACTTCACTGCCGGTGTTGTGGTAACCGGAGATATTTTGGATCAAATGGTTCCGCAAGGCTTAAAAAACTATGCCGATAAAAAGTTATTTCAACCTCTTGGAATCACAAATTATAAGTGGCAGTTTACTCCACAGCAAAAACCTTCTCTGGCAGGAGGATTGCGTATGAAAGCTCTTGATTTTGCAAAATTCGGGCAGCTGTATAGCAATAACGGAGTTTGGGATGGGAAAACTGTTTTGAGCAAAGACTGGATTAAAAGATCTTTCACCAATTATTTCCCAGACCGTGAGGATTTTGAAGGCTATGGATATTTATTCTGGAGGAAAGTGTATACTGTGGGAAACAAGAGCTATGAAGCTTTCCAATCCAGTGGAAATGGGGGCAACAAAATCATCATCTTCACCAAGATACCCGTTGTGATGGTCATTACTGCACAGGCTTACAATAAGCCTTATGCCCACTCACAAGTTGAAAAAATGGTACAGGAATATCTTTTACCCGCCCTGATGATGAGTAATCAATAATTACAATGAAAAAGTTTCAGATAACGATAGAAATATGGACCGAGTAATCGCTTATTGTGATTACTCGTCTTTTTTAGATGGAACCAGGAACACGTCCATCAGACCTTCCGGCAGCTGCATTTTAATGAATCGCTCTTCTCTGTTGACCTCCAAAATCCAGTCTTTGATCAGAGGAATTACAATTTCTCTTCCTTCAAAACCTAAAATAAAATAATTCTGTGCTGTCTGATCGTTTACCGAACGGATTACTCCACATTCATTATTGTTTTCGTCAAGGATGTCATACCCGATGATCTCGTGGTAATAGAATTGTTTTCCCGAAAGTTTAGGCAGTGAAGCAAGCGGAAGGTAAACATTTTTACCCAACACCTGGTCTACCATAGATTCAGAAGAGTTTTTGAATGCAATATTCAGAGCATCAAGCTTGCTCCATGATGATCTTTCAATAAAAAAAGGAACCAATAATCCGTTGATTTCAACGAATATTGATTCCAGTTTATTGTAAAG
>JASLCD010000009.1 GCA_030146295.1 Chryseobacterium sp. | reverse complement strand
GGAGCTTCTTGTTTAGCAGGTTCAGCAGCTTTCGGAGCTTCTTCCTGTTTTGGAGCTTCAGCAGCAGGTGCAGCACCTTCTGGTTTTTTAGCATCCATATCAATTAAACAAACTACCTGACCTACCTGTACTACATCACCTTCTTCTGCCTTTAAAGTGATAATACCACTTTGTTCTGCCGGCAATTCAAGAGTTGCTTTATCTGAATCCACTTCGGCGATAGGTTGATCTTTTTCTACATAATCACCATCTTTTACAAGCCAAGTTGCAATTTCAACTTCTGTAATTGATTCGCCTGGTGAAGGAACTTTCATTTCTAAAACTGACATATCGAGTATTTTTTATTTTTTAATTGAATATTATTTAAATTAAGCTGTAACGGGTCTTTTTGCAGGAGCATCATCTCTGTCGAAAACTTTGTTGATCACTGCATTTTGGTTTTTCTCAAACATTTTGTGGCTACCCGGCGCCGGAGCACCGCTTGGTACCGGAGCAACTACCTGGATTCCTGTATCTCTGAAGTTTCTCAGGATATAAGACCAAGCTCCCATGTTTTCAGGTTCTTCCTGAGCCCAAACCAATTGTTTTCTGTTTTCATATTTGTTGAAGATCGCTTCAATAGCATCTGCCTGTAGCGGATATAACTGCTCGAATCTTACTAAAGCAATATTTTCACAGTTAAGCTCTTCTTTCTTCGCCAATAATTCGAAGTACAGTTTACCTGAACAAAGAACTACTTTTTCAACTTTTTTAGGATCTGCAGTAGGATCATCTAATACCGGCTGGAATGCTCCGTTTGCAAAGTCTTCAATTGGAGAAACTACTTTAGGGTGTCTCAATAGAGATTTTGGACTCATCACGATCAATGGTTTTCTGAAGCCCCATTTCAGCTGTCTTCTCAATAAGTGGAAGTAGTTGGCAGGTGAAGTGATGTTAGCCACTACCATGTTTTCATTAGCACAAAGGGTAAGGAATCTCTCCAATCTTGCTGAAGAGTGTTCTGCTCCCTGTCCTTCTGAACCATGAGGTAATAACATAATCAATCCGTTCTGGATTTTCCATTTTTCTTCGGCAGCAGCAAGATATTGGTCAACGATGATCTGAGCACCATTTACGAAATCTCCGAACTGAGCTTCCCAGATGGTTAGTGTATTTGGAGATGCCATTGCATATCCGTAATCAAATCCTAGAACACCATATTCTGAAAGGTGAGAGTTGAATACATCAAATCTGCTTTCTGATACGTGTCTTAACGGGATATATTCTTCTTCTGTATCTTCTGTTTTTACTACGGCATGTCTGTGAGAGAATGTACCTCTTTCCACATCTTCTCCGGAGATTCTTACATTGTGACCTTCCACAAGTAGTGTAGCATAAGCTAACCACTCTCCTAATGCCCAGTCTAATGAGTTTCCTTCAATAGCTTTGATACGGTTTTCGAAAAGTCTTGTAATCTTATTGATGAATTTCTTATCAACAGGAAGTGTTGACATTTTCAGCGCTAATTCTTTTAGCTTTGCTGCATCATATTTTGTGTCAACCGGCAACTGAACTGCACCTCTCTTCCCAATTGGGTAGTTAGTCCAATCTTCCGCCATGAACAGATCCATTACGTTCTTTTCAATTTCTTTTGAAGCATCAAAATCTTTATCTAAAAGAGCTTTGAATTCCGTTTCCATTTTAGCAATTACATCATTGGAAGTAACGCTGTCTTTAAGTAATTTATCTTTATAAATTTCTCTTGGATTCGGGTGTTTTGAAATTGTTTTATATAAGTTAGGCTGAGTAAATCTTGGTTCATCACCTTCGTTGTGACCGTATTTTCTATATCCTAAAAGGTCGATATACACGTCTTTTCCGAATTTCGCTCTGAAATCAGCAGCAAAATGAATAGCGTGAACAACCGCTTCAGCATCGTCAGCATTCACGTGCATTACAGGAGATTCTGTAACTTTTGCGATGTCTGTACAGTAAGTTGAAGATCTTGCATCCATATAGTTGGTTGTAAATGAAACCTGGTTATTTACAACGATATGAACAGTACCTCCTGTTCTGTATCCTTCCAAAGTCATCATCTGAGCAACTTCGTAAGCAATACCCTGACCAGCGATAGCTCCGTCACCATGGATGATGATTGGCAATACTTTAGAGTAATCTTTGTATTTATCATCTACTTTTGCACGGCAGATACCTTCTACCAAAGCAGCTACAGTCTCAAGGTGAGACGGGTTTGGAGTAAGGTTGATGCATACTTCTTCTCCTGAAGCAGTTTTGATCTTTTTAGATGATCCTAAGTGATATTTAACATCACCTGAGAATACATCTTCTTCAAACTCTTTCCCTTCAAATTCTGAGAAGATCTGCTTGTAAGATTTTCCGAAAATATTTGTCAGTACATTCAGTCTACCTCTGTGAGCCATTCCTAATACCACTTCGTCTACTCCTAACTGAGAAGATCTTGAGATCAACTGATCTAAAGCCGGTATTAAGGTTTCACCTCCTTCCAGAGAGAATCTTTTTTGTCCTACAAATTTTGTGTGAAGATAGTTTTCAAAAGCAACCGCCTGGTTTAATTTTAATAAAATCTCCGTTTTTTCGTTTGCAGAAAGGTTTGGATGGTTTTCATTAACCTGAAGCCATCTTTTGATAAAATCTTTTTCTTCAACGTTGTTGATGTGCATGTACTCTACTCCGATAGAATCACAGTAGATGCTTTCAAGATGCTTGATCAAATCTGCCAAAGTAGCAGGTTCTTTCATTCCTGTTTCAACAGCACAGTTGAATTTTGTATTTAAATCTTCTTTAGAAAGACCGAAATTTTCGATGTCTAAAGTAGGTGTATAGTGTCTTCTTTCTCTAACCGGGTTAGTCTTTGTAAAAAGGTGTCCTCTTGTTCTGTAAGCCTCGATAAGGTTTACTACTTTAAATTCTTTTTTGATGTGCTCAGGAACTTCTCCGTTTGATACTGCCTGAGAAATCTGTTGTACTGCCGGGGCAGCGTTGGCCGGGGCCTGAATAAACTGGATGTTATCGTCATCTCCATAGTTCTCCAAAGCAAAATCGAAGCCTTGAAAGAAAGCTTTCCATGATGGTTCTAGAGAGTCTGGGAATTTTAAGTACTGTTGGTATAAATCCTCAATTAACTGAGAATGAGCTGCGTTTAGGAATGAAA
>JASLCD010000045.1 GCA_030146295.1 Chryseobacterium sp. | reverse complement strand
TATTGAAAAATAATATTAGTTTAGGAGCCAGAATAATGTTTTACAAAAAATTACGCAATCGATTGCACTAAAGCGTAAAGAAATATTAAAAAACTTCATGACCACTAAAATCCGCAGAATACTTAACAGTCCTAAACAAGAACGATTGAAAAAACTTTCAACCAAGAATTAAAACTATAAGGATACACAATGGATAAAAGAGTACAATCAATAAAGTGGTTATATTTAACTGTTTTTCTGCTTCCTGTCCTTGCAATGGCTCAAGAAAAAGAAACGAAAAAAGATAAAGAAACCAAACTGGATGATGTGGTTTTAGTGGGATATACAAAGGTTTCTAAAAAAGATGTTACCAACGCTGTTTCTTCGGTGAAAGGCGAAGCGCTTAAAGATATGCCGTCCACCAATGCTGCTGAAGCCATCCAGGGAAGACTGGCCGGAGTGCAGGTTTCCCTGAGTGAGGGATCTCCCGGAGCTGATGTGGATATTGTAATCCGCGGTGGAAACTCCATTACCCAAAGCAATGCCCCACTCTATATTGTAGATGGTGTACAGATGGATAATGCCCTGACGATCTTATCTCCCAAGGAAATAGAATCAATTGAAGTGTTAAAAGACGCTTCATCAACCTCCATATTCGGGTCAAGGGGAGCCAACGGTGTTGTTCTGATCACAACAAAAGGAGGCCGTAAAAAAGGAAAGACAACGATCAATTATAATGGTTTTGTAGGCGTAAGAAGCATTCAGAATAAAATAGGTGTTCTGGATCCTTATCAGTATGTACTATACCAGTATGAACAATACTACAAGAACGGAGACCTGAAAGATATTGAAACCTTCAACACCCGATACGGAACATTTGACCAGCTGGATAAATATAAATCTGTGAAGAATGTAAACTGGCAGGATAAGCTGTTTGGAAGAGAGGCATTCAACTTTACCCATAACGTATCATTATCCGGCGGAAATGAAAATTCTGCCTTTTCCCTGACTTTAAATAATGTGGAAGAAGACGGAATCATGATCGGTTCCGGATTCAAACGAAATATGGCCAACTTCAGGTACGATTATGATATTTCAAAAAAGCTGAGCATAGGCCTTAATGCCCGTTACAGCCGTCAAATGATTTATGGGGCCGGGACCTCTGCTTCTGGTTCGCAAACCACCAACCGACTGAGAAATGCCGTGAGGTATCAGCCTTTTGAAGGCGGTTCTACCGTAAATGTGGATGATTTTGATCCGTTATTTGCAGACCAGACCAATCTTGTCAACCCGATTCTCCTGGCTAATGATGAAGTAAAAGAAAGCGGAAGAAACGATTTATTGCTGAATGCAACGCTTGATTATAAAATCAGTAAAGACTTTACTTTCCGAAGTGTTATCGGATATGTGCAGAGAGACCAGATTGTCAATCAGTTTTCCGGTCCGGTGACCAGCCTTGCAAGACAAAATAATGACCAGCCTGTAGTATTTTTAAGCAATTCTCAAACCAGAAGAATTACTAATACCAACACCCTGAATTATAGAAGGACATTTGGAAATCATAAGTTGGATTTGCTGGCAGGCCAGGAAACGGTAAGAACTGATGGAGAATCGACGTCTATCAATATCAAATGGTTCCCGAAATCTTCTACGGCACAGGAAGCATTTGCCAATTCACAGCTGGCTTCTCCTCCATCAGGAATGATTCAGGATGCTCCTAAAACAGCAAGAGAAGTAGACCGCCTTGCGTCTTTCTTCGGAAGAGTAAACTATATCTATAATAATAAATATATTGCAACAGTATCCATGAGAGCTGACGGATCCAGCGTATTCAAGCCCGGACCTAACCAGTGGGGGTACTTCCCGGCGGCCTCTTTAGCATGGAAAATCAAAGAAGAAAACTTCTTAAAACAGAGCAATTTTGTCAATGAACTGAAACTTCGTTTAGGATACGGAAAATCTGGAAATAACAGAATCGGAGCCTTTTTATATGATACTTTCTTCACCTCTTCTTCAGACTATGGATATGCTTTCGGGACCAGTGTTACCCCCGGTGCTACAACAGGAAATATCATGGCAAACCCCAACGTGAGATGGGAGACTGCAACTTCTTATAATGCCGGTCTTGACTTTGGTTTATTTAAAGGAAGACTTTATGGTACTATTGATGTCTACAAAACGCATACAAAGGACCTTTTATTACTGGCCAAAATACCACAGACGTCGGGGTATGAGTTCCAATATCAGAATTCAGGAAGCAGTGAAAACAAAGGAATAGAATTATCAATGGGAAGTACTATTATCAATAAGGAAAATTTCTCATGGAAAATTGATGCCAATATCTCTTCCAACAGAAATACAATCAAAAGTTTAGGAAACAATGCTTCTGCAAGTTCCAATTCTTACTACTACCCTTCCGGATGGCAGAATAACCTGTTTGACTTTCTGGTACAGGTAGGTAAACCTGTAGGTACATATTGGGGATATGTTACGGCGGGAAGGTATGAGGTGAGTGATTTTAACTATGATGCAGCCACTCAGCTCTATACTTTAAAAGCTGGTATTGCAAGTTCTGCTGCTGTGGCCAACGGCGCTAAAGCTGTACAGCCTGGGGATCTTAAACTTCAGGACCTTAACGGTGACGGCGTAATTGACAGTAAAGACATGACTGACCTTGGAAGCGCACAGCCTAAATTCTACGGTGGTTTTACCCAGACCTTCCGCTATAAGAACTGGGATATGAGCCTTCTTTTCAATTTCTCCATAGGAAATAAGGTGTATAATGCCAACAAAGTAGAATATACAACTCAATATCTGTATAAAGATAACAATATGCTGGCTGAAGTGGCAGACCGTTGGAGATGGTTTGACAATGCGGGAAATAAAGTAACCGACCCAACCGCCCTTGCAGCTCTGAATGCCAATACAACGATGTGGACTCCACCGGCAGGAGCGTATTTTCTGCATTCTTATGCGATTGAAGACGGTTCTTTCTTAAGACTGAATAACCTGACCATAGGATACAGCCTTCCCAAAGGATCTCTGGAAGCCATCGGAGTTAAAAACCTGAGACTGTATGCTACTGTGAATAATTTATTTACGATTACCGGCTATTCAGGATTTGATCCGGAAGCCAATACAAGAAGAAACCCATTAACTCCGGGAGTTGATTATTCAGCTTACCCAAGAAGCCGATTCATCTTATCAGGAGTAGATATCACTTTCTAAAACGAACGCTATGAACAAAAATAAATTTTCAAGCCTTTTCTTATCTCTTTTCTGCGCGATGACCCTGAACTCATGCAGCGACTATTTAGAGGTAGAAAACCTTTCCAATACCGCAGAAAAACAACAGTTCGACTCAGCACCGGATACTTTTGCTGCGCTTGTGGGAGTTTATAACAGTGCTATGGGTGACAATACCTATGGACAGAGAATGAACCTTATCCTTTCCCAGTCAGGAGACGATTTCAGGACATCAGGAGACTACAACGCCAATGACCGAAGAGGTGTAAGCTGCTTTGGAGCAGTTCCCACCAATACAGAATTGTTAAGACCTTTTCTGGATACGTACACGGGTATTGAAAGAGCTAATCTTGTGATTAAAAATATTCCCCTTTCCCCTGTTTATCAAACCGGATCCGCAGCTGATAAAAAGCTGATGGACCGTTATCTGGGAGAAGCACTGACCTTAAGAGCGCTGTTCTACTATGATCTTATTAAAAACTGGGGTGATGTTCCTTTTCAGGACCGTCCTTCAGCAGATCTTCCTTCAGTATATCTGCCTAAAACCGATCGTGACATTATCTATGATCAGATGCTGGAAGATCTTGCAAAGGCATCTGCTTTAGTGCCTTGGAAATCTGAAGGAGGCACCACGGCTCAAAGATTATCAAAAGCTGCGGTAAAAGGATTAAGAGCGAGAATTGCTTTGGCAAGAGCCGGATATTCTCTCAGAAGAAGTCCTCAACTGATGGTACAGGGTACTAATCCTCAAAAATATTATCAGATTGCTTATGATGAATGTAAAGAAATCATCAATTCCGGGCAGCATAAATTAAATCCTAGTTATGAAGGGCTTTTCAGATCCCTGCATACCAACAGTCAGGATACAACGAATGAAGTTATTTTCGCCATCGGAGCGTTTGGAGGGAACTCAAGAACAGATTCAAAGATTGGTTATTATAACGGATTAAGACATGATGACTCAGACTGGAAATCAGCAGGCGGAATCAGTGCGATACCCACTTATTTCTATGAATTCAGCAAATATGACCTGAGAAGAGACGTCAATGTTGCCATCTTTAGAGTAAGCACCAGCAAGCAGGAAGATCTTCAGACCTCCATCAACTGGAATGACGGGAAATTCAGAAAATCATGGACCAGTATTACAGGAACTTCACAGAATTTAGGGATAGACTGGCCATTGTTGAGATATGCCGATATTTTACTAATGTTTGCGGAAGCAGATAATGAACTTCACAGCGGACCATCTCAGGAAGCTATTGATGCGGTAATGGCTGTAAGACAGAGAGCATACGCGGGAAATTTAGGCCAGGTAGGAACAATTCCGACTTCTAAAAACGCATTCTTTAATTATATTGTACAGGAAAGACTGCTGGAATTCGGAGGTGAAGGGTTGAGAAAATACGACCTGATCCGCTGGAATCTTCTGGAAACAAAGATCAATGAAACCAGACAAAAATTAACAGATTTCATGAACGGTACAGGAGCTTATGCCAACGTTCCAGAATATATCTTTTATAAAAAACCGGCATCAACCGTTGTCAATTATGTTCCGACAAAAACAGCACAGCAAAATGTACTGGATATGGATCTGTATGTGAATGGAATCAACAAAGCTGACGTTTTCTACAATCCTAACCAGAGTGTTGCCACGCCTTCAGGATATACAAAAATCAACTGGAGACTTGCCATGACACAGCCTTACATTAACGGAGATCCGGTGAAAAGTTATGCCTATTATTTCCAGCCTAATAAAAAGGAACTTCTTCCTATAGCACTGGACGTGATCAATTCAAATTATAATCTTACCCAGGATTACGGATACTAGACAGTTTAATTTTACATTCATATCAAGATACAGGCTGTATTCCCCAGGAAAGCAGTCTGTATTTTAAACCAAAATGCTTTATGAGATATTCTATCTTTTTTAGAAACTGTATGCTGTTTTCTGCTTTTTTAATTGCTGTATGTACCCTTCTTTCTTTCCAGACCAGAGATAAAACCATCGTGGTTTCGAAAGACGGAAAAGGCGACTTCACAACCGTTCAGCAAGCGATAGATGCCGTTGACAACAATTCTTCTCTGAGGACAAAAATTGTTATTAAAGCAGGAGTTTATAAAGAAAAAATTGTTATTCCTGAATCGAAAGGAGCTCTTTTTCTGGAAGGCGAAAATCCTGAAAAAACAATCATTACTTATGATGATTTTGCTGCTAAAAAAAATGCCGAAGGAAAGGAAATCGGAACTACAGGCTCGTCTACTCTATTTATTTACTCCAATGATTTCAGTGCTAAAAATATTTCATTTGAAAACAGCTCAGGAAAAGTCGGACAGGCGGTTGCAGTATTGACTTCAGGTGACAGGATTGCTTTTGAAAACTGCAGATTTTTAGGAAACCAGGATACTTTATATCTGAAAGGAGCTCAGGATCTTCAGGATAAGACAAAACCGTCAAGAAATTATTTTAAAAACTGTTATATAGAAGGCACTACCGATTATATTTTCGGGGCAGGAACAGCCGTTTTTGAAAACTGTGTCATTTATTCCAAAGAAACAGCAAGTTACGTTACAGCCGCTTCTACTCCACAGGAAAATGAGTTTGGATTTGTTTTTATCAATTCTAAAATTACAGGAAATGCAAAAGAACATTCGGTGTATCTTGGAAGGCCGTGGAGACCTTTTGCTAAAACAGTGTATATTGATTGTGAGCTTAATTCCTCCATAAAATCTGAAGGTTGGCACAATTGGAGCAAACCGGAAGCTGAAAAGACAACATTTTATGCAGAAAGCAACTCCAAAGGCCCGGGAGCCAATGCCGTGCAGAGAGTTTCATGGTCACATCAGCTGACCCAACAGGAAAGGAAAAAATATACGGCAGACAATATCCTTAGAGGCAAGGATAGCTGGAATGCTAAAAAAAACTTACAATAATTCAAATCCAGGTTAATAAGAATCTTCAATTATGATAAAAGGTTTCATCAGACTATTCGCTACAGGAATTGCATGCAGTATTTCTCCGCTGAACCACGCGCAGGAAGTCCTGAGCTTTCCTGGTGCTGAAGGTTTTGGAAGATTCACAACGGGAGGTCGTGGCGGAAAGGTCTATTTCGTAACCAATCTGAAAGATGATCATTCTGAAGGAACATTAAGATATGCCCTGAATCAGAAAGGGCCGAGATATATTGTTTTTAAAACCAGCGGAACCATCTATCTTGAGTCTCCTTTAAAAATAAAAGAAGGCAATGTCACCATTGCAGGGCAAACCGCTCCCGGAGACGGTATTACCGTTGCCAACTATGAAACATTTGTAGCAGCCGACAATGTTATTATCCGTTATCTGAGATTCAGAATGGGAGATCAGAAAAAATATGAAGGTGATGCCTTGGGAGCCAGATTTATCAAAAACCTGATGGTAGATCATTGCTCAATGAGCTGGTCCACAGACGAAACCGTTTCCATCTACGCCAACGAAAATACAACCCTGCAATGGTGCATTATTGCGGAAAGCCTCAGAAACAGCTTCCATCAGAAAGGAGCTCATGGTTATGGGGGAATTGCCGGAGGTAAATGGGCATCATTCCATCACAATATATATGCTCACCACGACAGCAGGAATCCACGGCTAGGCGAATATGCAGGAAGTAGATCTGCTCTCACCGACCTGACAGATTTCAGGAATAATGTGATCTACAACTGGGGGCATAACAGCCTATACGGAGGCGAAGGGATGAACGTCAATATCATCAACAATTATTACAAACCAGGGCCTGCCACCATCACCAGACAGCGGATTGTCGCCATCGACAAAAATGAAAATCCAAAAACAGAAGTCTATGATATCTGGGGGAAATACTACATCCATGGAAATATCATGGAAGGAAACCCTGAAGCAACTAAAGACAATTGGAAAGAAGGTGTTTTTAATCAGATGAAGCCTTCTTACAACCTGACAGAAAAGGATAAAAACGCCATCAGGATCAATCAGCCTCACAATATTGAAAATAATATCATCACCCATTCTGCACAGGAAGCATATGATAAAACTTTACAATACGGAGGAGCAAGCCTCATCCGTGATGCTGTTGATCTTCATGTTATAAAGGACATCGAAACCGGAAGTTTTACTTATGCAGGATCAAAAGGGAGTACAAATGGAATCATCGACTCTCAGGAAGATGTTGGTGGATTTCCAAATCTAAGGAAGGAAAGACCACTCCCCGATTCAGATAACGACGGAATGCCTGATGCGTGGGAAATAAGACAACATTTAGAACCAAAATCCGCCAATGCCAATAGTAGGGATCTGGATAAAAATTATGACAATATTGAAGTATATTTCAATGATATCGTGAGTGAAATAACCGATAAACAACGCTAATAACCATGAAAACTCTTTGTTACAAATCGGTAAACTAATAAGAAAAAGTATGAAATTCAGCTTATTTACAATATGTATTGCAGGAGCTTTTATCAGTTCAACCCTTTCAGCACAGACTTCTGTAAATGAAAACAGTAAGAAAAACCCTAAGGCTCCATTTTCCTATGCGGAACTTTCCGTAAAAGAAGGCGGCCAATGGGAAGGCAATCAATACATTGGCGGAACTTTTAAAAATGTTGAGGAACTTACCCTGCCGGAAGCCCATACAGATCACTCCTCATATATCAGATATGAAGGAATTGGCCTGGAAAACAATCAGATCGGCTACAGGCTCTATCTGGACTGGAGAAATGCTACGGATATTTTTGGTAAAAAAGTAACCACTCCGGTATTACAGGAAGTTGGTCAGGATGGTTTTGAATCCTATCATCATGATGCTCCGTGGGGACAGGATATCCTGAAGTCCGGCCGTACCATCGGAATCGGGTCTTATGGAAGATATGATGAGCAGAATGATTATGTTGAAACTTTTAAAATCGTAAAAAAGACTACCGCAAAAGTGGAGAATGAAAAAGACCGGTCTTATGCCACTATTGATTACAAAGGCTGGAAAACCTGGGGTAATCCGGTAGATCTGCAGTCAAAGCTGACTATTTTCCCTAAAGACCGTTTCGTAAAAGTAGACCTTACCCTAAGCAGCAGCCTTTCAGGGTTATGTACGGGAATCGTTGCTTTTAAAGATATTCCCTTGAAACAGGGAATCAGTAAGAATAAAAAATGGGGCTATATTGCGACTTATGGGCCGCAAACTTTAGCCAAAAAAGAAGACAATCTGGGAATGGCAGTCTTCTATCCTATTGAAAGTTTTGATCAATATGTAAAGACGAAATCTACCCATACGATCATTTTCAAAAAGACAAAAAATGTATCTTATTACTTTTTAGGAGCCTGGTCACAGGAACCCAACGGCATAACCACCGAAGACGCTTTCTACCAGGATCTGGATAAAAAACTGGATACTCTGGATAAAACCCAACAACTTTAAAGTTTAAAAGCATGAACTTTATTAATAATTCTATGACAATCTATGCATTGGCAGCAGTATGTTCAGGACTTTTTTTTTCCTGTGCACAACAACCACTGCCAAATTCTTCATCCGAAATACATTCAGCGGTAAACGGAAAAATCTCAGCCAAACTTCCATGGTCTGAAAGAATGCTTCTTTCTGAGATACAACGATTTCCTCAGGCATGGATGCTGGATTACAACAAAGCACCCAAATGGAGCTATCCCACAGCCATCGTTCTGGAAGGAGCCGAAAGACTGTTTGAAAAAACCGGAAACAAAGAGTATTACAGGTATATCACAACCTTTGGTGACACCATGGTGAAAGAAGACGGAAGCATTATTTCTTACGATCTTTCCAAATACAACATTGATATGCTGAATTGTGGAAATGTTCTTCTTTACCTTTATCAGCAGGAGAAAAAGGACAAATATTTAAAAGCCCTGCAAACTCTTCGTTCCCAGATTGACGGGCAGCCCAGAACTTCCGAAGGCGGTTTCTGGCACAAGAAAATTTATCCCAACCAGATGTGGCTGGACGGATTATACATGGGAGAACCTTTTTATGCTCATTATACCCATGATTTTTCAAAAGGAGAAGAAGCTGAAAAAGCTTATAACGATATCATCAATCAGTTTGAACTGATTCAGAAACATCTTTTGGATAAAAAAACGGGACTGCTCTATCATGCCTGGGACGAAAGCAGAGAACAGCAATGGGCGAATAAAGAAACCGGGCTTTCCCCCAATTTCTGGTCAAGAGCAATGGGCTGGTACGGAATGGCTATCGTAGATGTACTGGATTATCTGCCTCAAAACCATCCGGGAAGAGCAAAATTACTTACCTACCTGAAATCTTACTGTGATGCCGTTATCAAAGTTCAGGATTCCAGGACAGGACTGTGGTATCAGGTATTGGATAAAGGAGGAGAAAAAGGTAACTATCTGGAAGCAACAGGCTCATCTATGTTTGTGTACACCATGATAAAGTCTGTCAACAAAGGATATTTACCCAAATCGTATAAAGCCTATGCGAAAAAAGGATACGACGGCATTATCAAAAACCTGATAACAGTAGATGAAAACGGCATTGTCAGCTTAAATAAATGCTGTGCCGTGGCAGGCTTGGGCGGAACACCCTACAGAAGCGGTTCTTACGAATATTATGTGAATGAAGAAGTCCGCTCCAATGACCCAAAAGGAACAGGTCCGTTTATTCTTGCCTGTTTAGAATTTGAAAAATAAAAAAAGGATTGAGGTAAAGTATAATGTGATTGTATGGAGACAAAAAGTATTTTAAATATCATTTTCCTTACTGCCTTTTCGGCTGCTTCCACCTATCTTCAGGCACAGGAGAAAAACTATGTTTCGGAAGTATGGACTGCCGACCAGGGGAAAAGCTACAGAAACCCCGTTTTATATGCAGATTATTCAGATCCGGACGTGATTCGTGTGGGAAATGACTATTATATGACAGCCTCCAGTTTCAACGAAGCTCCCGGACTGCCTGTTCTACATTCCAAAGATATGATCAACTGGAAACTGGTTAATTATGCCATTCAGGATATCTTACCTCTTGAACACTTTTCAACCCCCAAAAGAGGCGATGGTGTTTGGGCGCCCAGCATCAGATTTCATAAAGGAGAATTTTACATTTACTGGGGTGATCCGGATTTCGGAATTTATATGGTAAAAACTAAAGATCCTCTGGGAATTTGGGAAAAACCGGTGTTGGTGATGGAAGGAAAAGGTTTGATTGATTCCTGTCCTTTCTGGGATGAAGACGGCAATGCCTACCTTATTCATGGCTGGGCCGGAAGCCGTGCCGGAGTAAAAAGTATGTTAACCCTTAATAAGATGAATCCTGAGGGAACAAAAGTACTCGACAAAGGAATTCATGTTTTTGACGGTCATGACGCCCATCCTACTGTTGAAGGTCCCAAAATGTATAAAAGAAACGGCTACTATTATATTTTTGCCCCGGCAGGTGGTGTTGCAACAGGTTGGCAGCTTGCGTTGAGATCAAAAAACATCTATGGTCCTTACGAAGAAAAAATTGTTCTGGAACAGGGATCAACAACCGTCAACGGACCTCATCAGGGAGCATGGGTGGATACACCTTCCGGAGAAGACTGGTTCTATCATTTTCAGGATGTAGATGCCGGAGGAAGAATTATTCATCTTCAGCCTATGAAATGGGAAAAAGACTGGCCTGTACTGGGAACAGACTATAATAAAAACGGAATCGGAGAGCCTGTTGAACGTTATAAAAAACCTGATACGGGTCAATCCTCTCCTATAATTACTCCTGTTGAGACTGACGAATTTGATGGGGAGAAATTAGGGTTACAATGGCAATGGAGTGCGAATGAAAATATTATATGGTCCTCCAAACTTCTCGGACAGCAATTTTTAAGATTATTCGCGATAAAAGTTCCTGAAGGTGAAAAAAACCTCTGGAACGTTCCGAATCTGTTAACCCAAAAATTCCCCGCTCCTAATTTTTCCGCCACAACAAAGGTAAAATTAGTTCCCGAAGAAGCTAAAGATGGCAAGACTGCAGGATTATTGATCATGGGACTAGATCATGCATCACTGGTTATCACCAACAAATCGGATGGTTATTATGTACAACTAAGGAAAGCTGAAAAAGCAGATAAAGGCGGTGAGGAGAAGATACTCTGGGAAACTCAGTTGAAAAGCAATGAAGCTTATTTAAAAGTGAATATAACCGAGCCCAATGGATTATGTCAGTTCAGTTACAGCGAAAATGGCAAAAATTTCATCAAAGCAGGTGAAATTTTCCAGGCAAAACCGGGAAAATGGATTGGAGCAAAAGTAGGACTTTACAGCATCAGTACGGCAAAAGCACCACGAGGAGGATATGCCGATTTTGACTGGTTCAGAGTTACTAAGAAATAAAATAGAGAATAAAAAAAGATGCCTTTCCGATTATCCAACAAAAATAATCATGAAGAAAAGAATATGTAAACCCGTTTTATTTTTATTAAGTGCCCTGGTTCTGTCAGCATGTCAGTCACAGGATAAAGCACAGAAAACAGCTACAAAAACGGATAGAAAAATAACCCATATCTACCTCATCGGAGACTCCACAATGGCTGATTATACCGGAGATTATGATCCCGGCAAAGACTATATGAAAGTCCGGTATCCCATCACAGGCTGGGGACAGGTTTTTCAGTCATTTTTTGCAAAAGACAGTATACAATCTCTGAAGCCCTTTAGCACAAGTGATTCTGTGGCGGTTATAGACAGGGCTCACGGTGGAAGAAGCACACGAACTTTTTTCCAGGAAGGAAGATGGCGGTATGTCTATGAACACCTTCAGGCTGGTGATTATGTGATCATGCAGTTTGGCCACAACGACGGTTCAGAAAAGCATCCGGAACGTTATGTAAATATTCAGGGATATAAAGAATTTTTACGTTTATTCGTTTCTCAGACGAGGCAGAAAGGAGGAAATCCCGTTATTGTAACTCCGGTCGCCAGAAATTACCCCTGGAAAGACGGAAAACTGGACAATGTGCACGGAGATTACTGGCAGGCACCGATTGATGTTGCAAAGGAAATGAACGTTCCCTATATCGATCTTAATAGATTGTCAATGGATTATTTTACAAAAAAAGGACAGGATTTTACCACCAGTCATTATTTCATGAACCTTCCGCAGAACGTGTATGAAGCCTACCCAAAAGGACAGAAAGATAATACTCATTTTCAGCCTGAAGGAGCCCAAGCAGTCGCCTCTTTGGTTTATCAGGAATTTAAAAAAATAATTAAAACTCAAAAAAAATAACATGAAGAAGTCACTTACAATTATCGGTTTGGCCGCAGCAATGATGTTTTCCGGGCAGGCTTTTGCCCAGAACCTGGATATTTACAAAAATATTGAGTTTACAATGCCTCAGGTTGCAGAAACCTCTTTTCCTGCCCAAACAGTTTCCATCACACAGTTTGGCGGAATCTCCGGTGGAACTGTAAAAAATACGGCCGCTTTCAAAAAAGCCATTGAAGACCTTAGTAAAAAAGGAGGCGGAAAACTGGTGGTACCAAGGGGAATGTGGTTAACAGGTCCTATTGAGCTGAAAAGCAACATCAATCTACATGTAGAAGAAGGAGCGTTTATTATTTTCAGTAAAGATAAAAATGATTATCCCTTAGTGGATGTAAGTTTTGAAGGCCTCAATACCATCCGATGCCAGTCTCCTATCTCCGCAAAAAATGCCACGAATATTGCCATTACTGGAAAAGGAGTCATTGATGGAAGCGGTGACGCATGGAGAGCCATCAAAAAAAGTAAAGTTGCAGAATCTGAATGGAAAGAAATCATAAAATCAGGGGGAATCCTATCTTCCGACGGCAAAACATGGTATCCTTCAGAAAGTTATAAAAAAGGATTTGAAAGCAGTTCAAGCTTCAATGTTCCTGATAAAATATCCAAAGATGAACTGACCACTGTAAAAGATTTTCTGCGCCCGGTAATGGTAAGTCTGGTGGGTTGCGACAAAGTATTGTTAGATGGTCCTACTTTCCAGAACTCCCCGGCGTGGAACCTGCATCCGCTGATGTGTTCTAATGTAATCCTAAGAAATCTTACCGTCAGAAACCCTTGGTTTTCACAAAACGGCGATGGTGTAGATCTCGAATCCTGTAAAAATGTTCTGATCTATGACAATACATTTGATGTGGGTGACGATGCTATCTGTATCAAATCCGGGAAAAATGAGGATGGCAGAAAAAGAGGAATGCCTACGGAAAATGTGATCATCAAAAATAATGTAGTGTATCATGGCCACGGAGGATTTGTCGTGGGAAGCGAAATGTCCGGTGGAGCAAGAAATATACAGGTATCAGATTGTACTTTCATCGGAACAGACATCGGGCTTCGTTTTAAAACAACCCGTGGAAGAGGTGGAATTGTAGAAAATATTTACATTAAAAATATTGATATGATTAATATTCCTACCCAAACCATTGGTTTTAATATGTTTTACGAAGGTTCTTCACCGGTTTTAGAAGAGGGACAAAAACAGGAAGGAAATAAAACCCCGGAAAAAATGTATCCTGTAACGGAAGAAACTCCGGTTTTCAGAAACATCTTCTTTAAAAACATCAATGCCGTTAATTCTTATGAAGCCATCACCCTGTTTGGTCTGGCTGAAATGAACCTTAAAAATATTGTGATTGAAGATTCAAAATTTGATACAAAAAAAGCACTGACTATCGTAGATGCAGACGGAATTCAATTGAAAAATGTAACGTTGAAATATTCTGAAGGTACAGGTGCTACGGTTTACAACAGTAAAAATATCAACCTTGCTGCCGTAAAGTTTGAATCCTCAACTCCACCTTATATCAAAGTTTTAGGAAACAAAACCGGAACTGTGGTCTTGCCAAAAGAAATACTATCTGACAAAAGTTTACTTTCTATAGGAACGGATGTGCCTAAGAATGCAGTTAAATAATATAATTCAAACCATTACGCATTTTTAAAGGTGTAAAAATATAAGAATCCGGCTCATGATTTTTAACAAAAGACATACTTATATTTCTATTTTCTTTGTAGGGATGATGGCATTCGGGCAGACTAGCAGGCCGAATGCTACTCCTTACACCAATGAAGGAACTTTTGAAAAGCTCAAAAAGAAATACAGCTTCATTACTCCTATTGACCGCCCCATCCCTCCCAATATCAGAATAGACAAAGATGTTGAATATGGCACTGTTGACGGAATTTCTTTAAAAGCTGATGTTTATTACCCTTCTGACACATCAACAAAACATGCAGGAATTGCTATGGTACATGGCGGAGGCTGGATTTCCGGAAGTAAAGAAAATGAAAAATACATGGCAATGGAACTGGCTTCAAAAGGTTTTGTCGTCATTGCCATTGGGTATCGCCTTGCTGATATTGCCAAATATCCTGCTGGCATTGAAGATATTGAAACGGCAATTCAATGGATCAGGAAAAACCACAGAAAATACGCTGTAGATAAAAATAAAATAGCGGTTTTAGGTGAATCTGCCGGTGCACAGATGGCTACCCTGACAGGAGTAAAAGCCAAAAACAAAATAAAGGCCATCATCAATGTGGATGGGATTGTTTCGTTTATCCACCCTGAAGCTGAAGAAAGTACATATGCTTCTTACTGGCTGGATGGTGACAGGGACATCAATCTCAAAAACTGGACGGAAGCCTCACCCCTGGAATATGTAGATCAGCATACACCGCCTACTCTTTTCATCAACAGTTCGCAGCCCAGATTCCACGCAGGAAGAGATGATATGATGAAGAAACTGCGGTCTTATAACATCCCTACTGAATTTCATGAGATCAAAGATTCGCCGCATTCATTCTGGTCGGCAGAACCCTGGTTTACAGAAACACTGAACTATATTGTAGATTTTTTAAATAAAGTTTTAAAATAAGTCTTAAGCTCAAACGTATCCGATAAATGGTATGAAAAAATTACTTTTAATTCTATTCATAACAACATTTCAATGTTTGTGGGCTGGTGAACCGTACATTATCATAACGGTTGATCAGAAAGGAAACGGGGATTTTACCACCATTCAAAAAGCCATCAATTCTATAAGAGATCTGGGACCTGCTGAAGCATTGATCAAAATAAAGCCGGGAATCTATCATGAAAAGATAGTGATTCCCTCTTCGAAACATAAAATTACTCTGGAAGGCGAAAACAAAGAAAATACGGTCATTACCTATAATGATTTCTCCGGAAAGCCTGATGCCTTCAATGAAAAGATGACAACGTTCAATTCATATACGGTATTGGTGATGGCAGATGATATTAAAATTACCAATCTTACGATTCAAAACAGCTCATGCAACGAAGGGCAGGCTGTTGCCCTTCATGTAGAAGGTGATCGTTTTATCATCACCAACGCTGCTGTTTTGGGCTGCCAGGACACCGTATATGCTGCGACCAATCACAGCAGGCAGTATTTTGAAAACTGCTATATAGAAGGAACTACAGATTTTATTTTCGGACAGGCCACTGCCGTATTTAAAAACTGTACAATTAAAAGTCTTGCTGATTCTTATATCACTGCTGCTGCCACCGAAATTGACAGGAAATATGGTTTTGTATTCTTACACTGTACACTGGTTGCAAAAGATGGCATTACCAAAGTTTTTCTGGGAAGACCTTGGAGGCCCTACGCCAAAACAGTTTTTATCAATACAGAAATGGGAAAACACATTCTCCCTGAAGGCTGGAATCCATGGAAAGGCGATAAAATGTTCCCCGATAAAGAAAAAACCGCTTATTATGCAGAGTCCGCAAGTAAAGGAGAAGGCGGAAACACTTCAAAACGCATCAAATGGTCTCATCAGCTCACCCAAAAAGATTTGAAAAATTATACCCTGAAAAAAATATTGGATGGCTGGAACCCTAATTAATGAATTCTTGAGCAGAAGTAAAAAAATTTATAAAAAACAACTATGTATAAAAAGCTACCCCTACTCCTTTTCTTCCTTTCAATCATGACATTGGCACAACAACCTACCCTGTTTCTGATCGGTGATTCAACAATGGCCAATAAAGAAAATCCTGATAAAAACCCGGAACATGGCTGGGGACAGATGCTTCCCTCTCTTTTGACTTCCGGGATCTCTATTCAGAATCACGCTACTAACGGGAGAAGTTCAAAAAGCTTCAGAACGGAAGGAAGATGGAATAAAGTGATGAATCAGCTTAAGAAAGGAGACTTTGTCATCATCCAGTTTGGACATAATGACCAGAAAGTCAATGATTCGGCACGATTTACCAATCCCTATACTCAATACAGAGCCAATCTTGAAAGATATGTAACCGAAGCAAGGTCAAAAGGGGCAATTCCCATTCTGCTCACCTCCATCGTGAGAAGAAATTTTAATGAAAACGGAGTTTTGGTAGATACCCATAGAGAATATCCTTTAGTTGTCAGAATGGTAGCGAATGATCTTCATGTTCCTTTTGTTGATTTACAGTTATTATCGGAGCAACTGGAGATTTCTTATGGTCCGGAAAATTCAAAAAAGCTGCATCTGCACTATAAAAAAGGGGATGAAACTTATTATCCTGAGGGAAAAGATGATGATACTCATTTATCAAAACTGGGAGCCGAATCTATTGCAAAACTGGCAGCTGCTTCTTTGAAAAAGATGAAAACAGGATTGGAGACCTATATTAAATAAAAAACGTTGCGATGTGCCCCGTTTGTCATTCTGTACTTATCCGGACAGCTATAAAATTAACGGCCAACAAAAAAACCGTACCCTGGCTGAGTACGATTGGAAATTAGTTTTACTAGATTTGCTAAGTATAATTAGCTATCCCAAAAATAATCCAACTTCCCCCATAAACAAAGGAAAAAATCAGATAATGTTATGTGAAAAATAACAAGACCTGACAACCGAAATCAAGGTCAGTGATTTACAATTCATAACGAAGAAATGGAGAATTCGGATATCTTGGTTTAAGAGATGAAGAAGGAAATTTATATCATACTGTTGAGGCTGTTTTTACATTTTTAAACCTATGCCTACAATAACAAAAATTCTATCAATAATATATTCTATAATAAGAATCAGTTATTTCGTTGAATCCACACATCAAAACTCTTGATTTTTATCGGTTATTGCAAACAATAAATAAATTTTTAAACAAACAACAAAATGCAACCGATTAACCAAATTAAATATTCAATATTATAATTATATAAATATTAATATACTAAAATATAAAATAGTTACATATTAAATTCATAATTTTACATCAGAACAAATCACAAAATATAAACTATGAAAACAATGTTCAAGGCTGCCTTCTTTACGGCAGCTCTAAGCTCTGCTTTTGCCCTTACCGGATGCGGTCACGAAGAGATCAGTAATGACCTGGCAGAAAGCGAAATCAATACTAAAAACACTTTGGCCCAAAAGATTGTTCCTCTGGCTAATTGTGTAGCTCCGGGATGGGCTTCTCAAAACGGAGGAACTACTGGAGGGGGAACCGCTGCAGAAACAACGGTTTCTACCTATGCCCAGTTAAAAGCGGCTATTGAAAATACAGCTGTAAAAGTGATTAAAGTAACCGGAACCATTACCATCACTACCCGTTTATCTCTTCAGGATCAGACCGGAAAAACAATTTACGGGACTGCAGGAGCAAAACTTGTTTCTACAGATCAGACTAAAGACGGTTCCGGAATTATCAACATTAAAAGATGTAACAATATCATCATCAGAAACCTTATTTTCGAAGGTCCGGGAGCCTATGATACGGATGGCTGGGACAATGCTATCCTTGATGACTGTCGAAATGTATGGATAGACCACTGCGAATTCAGAGATGGTGTGGATGGAAATTTTGATATCAAAAACAAATCCGACTACGTTACGGTTTCCTATACCAAGTTCCATTATCTGAAAGCTCCGAAACCTGGAGGTTCAGGAGGGACAGATGACCACAGATTTTCTAACCTTATCGGCTCCAGTGATGGTGCTACAGCGGATGCCGGAAAACTGAATGTAACTTTTGTACGCTGCTGGTGGGCTCCTGGATGCAGAGAGCGTATGCCGAGAGTGCGGTTTGGAAAGATTCATATCCTGAACAGTTATTTCAACAGTTCTGTGAGCAATAAATGTATTGCAGCAGGGGTACAGGCTAATATTCTTGTCGAAAGAAATGTTTTTGAAAACGTAAAAGAGCCTATTAATTTAATGAGCGGCTTTACTGCCGTAACGCAAACCGGAAGCAGCTTTATTAATGTTACCGGAAATACAGCAGGAAGCGGAACCGCATTCACCCCGCCATACAGCATAACAAAACTGAATGCAGCTGATGTAAAAGCTGATGTTACGGCTAATGCAGGAGCTACGTTAGGCGGAAATGTCTGTGACACTTTTTAACAGAAGACTTTAATAATAGTAGTAATAAAAAAGAAGAGTACCTCATTTCTGAGGTACTCTCTTTAGTTTCTAATAGAAGCAGACTTCAGCCTGCTTCATGAATGACGCTAATTATTCCTTTATCTTATTTTTTTCCAGCCATTTGGGATATTCTCTGGCGAGCAGTTTTTCTGCAAAATCCCCAAACCAGCTATATCCATTTCTCCTTTCTTCCGAAACTTCATTATAATTATACTTTACACTGCCGTCACGGTCTCCAAACAGAGGCCTGTTGGTGTGAATGTCATAGAATCTGGCCCAGATCACAGAATTTTTATCTTCAGCCAGTATTCTCACCGCTTTCCCGTTCTGCCTGGCAACATTGTAACTGTATCCTTCAATTCTATTCTGCTTAAACCATGCTACTGCTGCTTTTATGGACTTTTCTATTTCAGGAGTCACGGGCTGCTGCATCAAAAACCTTATAATTCCTACTGATTCTCCTGTAGCTAATGAAACAGGTTCAAAGGCTCTCGCCTTATCCGGCTGCAAAGTAATTTCATGATACTGATCCGCCCAAATGGAAGGATTTCCCTTTTGGAGCACCTGAGTTTTTAAAATACATCCGATACCTTTCTGGACCGCTATTTTTGATTTCTCTTGCAGGGAAGGTGAAATCACATCAAAATTATTCCTGCCTTCCGCAGCATTGTACAAAACAGTCAGAGCATTGATCATTGCATTATCGTTATAAGTCACCTGCTTTCTGTAGAGTCCTGTATTGGGGTAATATTGCGGAAAACCTCCGTTATCATACTGCATCATAAGAAGATAGCCGATTCCTTTTTCTGCCGCTTTTAAATATTCCGGATTTTTTGTAGTTGCATACGCTTTAATCAATCCGTTGATCTCTCTCGAAGTTGCGTTATTATCAATGGTTGCATGATCATCCCCAGTAGATTTTATCTTTCTTAAAAGAGCTTTATCTATGGGCAGACTATAGTTTACCACCGACTTATCTTCCAGCTGTTTTCCCCAGCCGCCATTGGGAAGCTGATAGATCAGCATTTTTTCTGCCAGGGTATCCTTACTCTGGGCAGAATAATGGACCGCCAGCAATCCTAATGCAAATGTGTATGTTTTTAGATTCATTTTTTATTATTTAAAAATTACTCTTTTACTTTTATCAACAATGGTTTTGCGATGATCTGAGCCTGTTTCTGAAGCATATTCTCCCAGTCTTTCTGTGTTTGAACCTGTCCGCTTTTCTGCCAGGCAAATCCTGCATAATAGGTTAAGGTTTTATTGGGTTTTGTAATGACATACAGGTTACTTTCATCAGGAACATCAGAAGTAAAAGCGATTGACTTTTCAACGATTTCCGGATTTACAATAATTCCTTCTCCCACAAAAGCATCGTCTATTTTCTCCCAATGAAGATAGTATCCATACTGATCATTCAATTGAGATTTTCCTTCGTTTTTATGCAGGGTAATTCCTATTGTATAATTCGGAACAGGCTTTTCAGATTCAAAAACAGATTCAAACTTAGAAAAGCTGGAACCCAGATCCAGAGAAATTCTTTTGGTTTCTTTCACTCCATATTCGCTCCATGGTTGATAAGTCAGTTCAAAAACAGTTCTCAAAGGACCTTCAGCAATTGTTCTGGAGGTTACAAAATTTTGGGAAACCTGAAGCTTGTCATCTTTCCAGATTCCAATGCCTCCGGTTCCTCTGCTGTTTCCCACATGGTAAGGATCATAGCCTTCTCCTCTTGTGTCTTTATGGTAATACATAGGATCGGTAAGATAGCCTTTATACCACTTATTAATTACGGGCAGATCTGTTCTTTTGAGCCAAATATCAACACCACTGGAAAGCGTACTGCTTTTTATTCCCTGTAAAGCTTCCTGCTGGCCTTTTGGGCCATACACTCTGAAGGCAACCCTGTCATTTTCCCAGGCATAATCATCTACTCTTTCAGGAACCAGCCTAGAATAGGTGGAAATTCTGCTTTCCGGAATATGAACGTTTCCGTCTGCTACAACACTATATGTATTGGTCTTTCCGGAGCCGATAGCAACAGGAAAAAGCAATTCATCATTTTTACCATCACCATCGTTATCTATCCATTGAATCGGAAGCCATTTTCCTTTTGCATCTTTTATTCTAAGTTCGTTTTCACTATGCTTGTTTAAGAACAAATGCAGTTGAGCCACTGGAATTGCGGCCACCTCATTTCTTGGAAAATCCAAAAAATTGGTCACCTGTACAGATCGCTGGGCAGATAAAAAACACGAAGCAATGCAACCGATTGCACAACTTAAGCCCATAAAGGCAGAATTCGGTATCAACATAATTTTACTCAATAAGTTAATCAACCAAAAATATAAATAATTTGTCAATAAATAAGTGATTATAATTGAAGTTATTTAAATCTTATCAGATCTTTAAAAAACAAAAATATCTGTTACTTTTTGTTCATGATTCAGTTTTTATCAAATTAAATTGTACTTTTGTCATTCTATTATGCAAAAATTTCTCAGAGTCTTTTTTGTTTTTTCTTTACTTCTGATCTTTGTTTCCAATGTCAGTGGCGTAAGCACATGCCTTAATCATGCTCAACATGCGAAGAGTAAAGTGATCTATAAAAAAGGTTCCAAAGAAGAGAAAATCCCCACCTTTTCCCAGGACGACGAATGCCAGTGTGCGCTTCATATGCACATGAACAATATCCTTCTTCCTGAACCTATGGACATTGATTTTGCGATCCATATGAGCAATGACAGTGAAATGCCTCAGCCAAAAGCCATTTCATACCGTTGTCTTCTCGACTTTTTCAGCTCCAGAGCTCCCCCAGCAACATTTTCTGTGGTAGCCTGATCTACGCTGCCTTTATTTTTCTTATGCAGACCCTATAGTCTGTAGCGTTATTCCGTGGATACTTCTGTACTGTGTTCTCACAATTGAAGATATCCTTTTATTAATGGGCATTTTCATTGCCCGTACATCCCTATTCATGATTACCAGTAATTTTAATTATTGGGGAATAATTCCTTGTATTCCCTGTAATCCGGTGAAACTTTTCAGTGTAAGTTTCATCACCGCATCCTCATTTCTTTATGCTCAGTCACGTACTGTAGATTCATTATCTACAATGGTACAAACCGTTGAGGTCATTGGAAGAAAATCCAAAAGCTATACTTCTGATTACTCCTTTGCTGCGACTAAGACCGCTATGAAAAACAGAGATATTCCTTTAACCCTTAATACGGTTACCAAAGAGCTGATCACCGACCGACAGGCCTTCCAGCTTGGAGATGTTATGAAAAATGTGAACGGCGTCTCCCCTTCCAGTTATTATAATCAATACAACATCCGTGGAATAAGCCAGAATGAAGAAGGACAGATTATCAATGGAATGCGGACAAGGCAGTATTATTTTTTGCAGCCTATGACCTCCAATGTAGAGCGTGTGGAAGTTTTCAAAGGTCCTGCCAGTATTACCATGTCCAGTGTAGACCCGGGAGGAACAATTAATATGGTGACCAAAAAACCGTTGCCTGTTTTCCGCCATGAGATCAGTTTATCCGGAGGCAGTTTTGATACTTACCGCGTCACAACAGACCTTACCGGACCTTTAAATAAAAGTAAAACACTACTTTATCGTTTTAACGGAGCTTATCAGCATGCTCAATCTTTCAGGGATCACGTTAAAAACAGCGGTATTTTAATTTCTCCCTCGATCACCTTTATTCCCAATGAAAAAACATCTGTGAATGTAGAAATGATTTTCAATGACCTTTATGGAAATCTGGATCGTGGACAGCCTATTTTCGGAGCTGTTGCGGGAAAAACAGATTTGTACAGTACTCCCCGAACGTTGAATCTGGGAGCTCCGGATGATTTTTTTAAAACCAGGGATCTTATTCTGATGGGAAGCCTTGCCCATCATTTCAACGGATCTGTAAGCTTCAATGTTTCTTATATGAAACAATACTGGAGAGAAAATCTTCAGGAACACAGGACTACCAATTCTTTTGTTCCCGATATGAATAACCAACCGGTTTCAAGCCTTGCGATGATGCAGTTTGTTCAAAGAAAACAGAATTGGGCCGTAGATAATATGAATGCTTATTTTAATTTTAACTTCAAAACAGTGGCTGTAGAGCATCAGACTTTAGTAGGTTATGATGGGCAGATCTGGGAAAAACGCAGCGGCGGCCAGCAGAATGCGGCACGAGGATTTCTTCTCAAAGATGGCTCTGTTGCTCCCTCTTACAAACCTGCCAACGCAGCCGATTATCAGACTTTCAACTATAACGGAGTGGTACTGCCAAAACCTAATGTCACCCCTTTTGATCTGAATCCTGGAGCAGCTAATTATCAGGGTGCCGATTTTAATACGCTAAATGTTGTCACTTCTTTACCTTCTGCTCTTACGGCGACCCATGCAGCCTACATCCAGCATCTTTTTACGTGGAAAAAGTTCAAGATATTATCGGGAATACGCCAGGAATGGTTTCAGGACACTACTCATTTCAAAGAATCCAATGAATCTTCATTCAGAAATAATAAACTGCTGTACAGATTCGGGATTACCTACAGTCTGACGGACCAGATCAATCTATATGGAACTTACCTTACCGGGTATCAGCCACAATCCAACACGGTAACATTGATGCCCAATACATCAGGTCTTACAGGATCGGCTGCCCGATTTAAACCGCTGACTTCTGACCTGAAAGAACTGGGGATCAAAGCCCTGCTTTTCGGAAAAATCTCACTGAATATGGCAGTGTATGAGATTAACCAGAGAAATATTTTAATCAATGCCAATAATCCTGCAGAACCTGATGAACTTATACAGCGCGGCGCAGACAGAAGCCGTGGTTTTGAAGCCGAATTTTCAGGACAGATTCTTCCTCAATGGCATATCTACGGTGGATACAGCTATATTGATGCGAAAATTCTGGATGACACTCATCCTGATCTTATAGGCAAAAGGAAAGAAAATACGTCTAAAAATTCTGTGAATATCTGGACGCGATACAATTTCTCATCCATAGATTTTCTAAAGGATTTTGGAATCGGGGCAGGAATGCTTTATCAGAGTTCAAAAGTTCCATGGTTTACCAGAAGTTTTGAACTTCCTGCATATACTACAATAGATGCAGCCCTGTATTACAGTCCGGCAAAATCTGTTCAGCTGGCTTTTAACCTGAATAATATAACCAATAAAATCTACTGGATCGGGGCTCAGAATTACCTGAGGCTATTTCCGGGAACACCACGAAATTATTTACTAACTGCTACTTATAAATTTTAAACTATGGCTATTTCAAATTTACGGCTGATTGTGAGAAAGACCTGGCAGGATTTGTTTAAAGGGAAACAAAACCTCCTCCTCACCATCACTGTACTCCTCTTCTGTATGCTGAGTATCGGCATAGGTTTTACAAAATACACGGATTCTTTTTCAAAAATAAAAGAATACCGGGAAGAAGTCCGGGAACACTGGGAAGACCGCCCGGACAAGCATCCGCACCGCATGGCCCATTACGGCTATCTGGTTTTCAGAATGGGTCATCCTTTGAATATTTTTGACAGTGGACTGGATGATTATCTGGGGAATGTGATATTTCTGGAAGCTCATAAACAGAATACAGCCAACCTTTCGGAAGCAGGCAGCTCAGGAACATTGGTAAGATTCGGGGCTTTCAGCAGTGCTTTTATTCTGCAGAGTATTGTACCGCTTATCATTCTTTTTTCAGGGTTCGGGCTGATCGTACAGGAACGTGAAAATGCTACCTTAAAAATCATCAGTGTACAGGGAGCTTCCGGAAGAAATATTGTCTGGGGAAAAATCCTGGGGCTCTGGCTGTTTTCTTTATGTTTTCTGATTCCAGTGATTCCGGCTGCTTTTATAGCAGCAGTCATGGCAGACACCACCGATTCAATCGATATTATTGTACGATTATCTCTCCTTCTACCCGCTTACATGACCTATTACTTTTTCATCTGTACTCTGACTGTGGTTGTTTCTGCACATAGCAAAAGTACTTCTTCAGCATTGATCAGCCTTATCGGCTTCTGGCTTCTTTTCATTATTGTTTTACCTAAAGGAGTTCAGTTCGCTGCCCAGAATTTGTATCCGGCCCCTTCCCGTATTGCTTTCGAAACCAATCTGGAAAAGGATATTCTAAAATCCGGAGACAGTCATAATCCGGACGACCCTCATTTCAAAAAGATAAAAGATTCTCTGCTCACTCATTATAAAGTAAGTACAACCAATGATCTTCCCTTTAACTATGGTGGATTTGTAATGAAAGAAGGTGAAAAAATAAGTTCTCAAATTTATATCAGACATCAGAAAGAACTGCAGGCTATTTACAACAGGCAGCAGAAACTGACCGATCTTTCCGGAATGATCAATCCTGCCATTGCTCTTAAAAACTTTTCAATGATTGCAACAGGCACTGATTTTTTCTCATACACCCAATTTCAGAAACAGGCTGAAGAATTCCGTTATCAGATGGCTCAGCACTTAAATGATCTTCAAATCAAACATATCAGCAATATAAAACCTGAAAAAGGAGGTCCTGCTGCTGTGATTGATAAAAACAACTGGAAAAAGTTTCCGGATTTTAAATATCAGTACACTCCTGTTCTGGAAAGTATCCAAGAGCAGTCAATGCCCGCCATTGCCCTGCTTTTATGGCTGGTGATCTGCATCACTGCGATTGAAATAAGTGGAAGAAAATTAAAATTAATTTAAATGAATCATTATTTATATATCCAATTTTATCGTAACAAGGCATACATCATAGCATTGTTATTTTTATTCATGGCCGGAATGATGGCTATTTATACAGGGAAAAAATTTCTGGACCGGAGCGAAGATATTATTTCAAAAAGCGGGGCATTCCAGAAAGAAAGTATAGAAAGGAACGCAAAGTTCCATAAAGATGATCTGGGGCTGGTTCTTTATTATATTAAATTTAACCTGGTGAATGAAACACCCAAACTGGCAGCATTAAATATCGGAATGCGTGACCTGAATCCTTCCATCCAAGGAGTAACCATCCGAAATCTGGAAGAGCAGCGCTATAATGCTGATTTTTATAATCCTTCCAATGCAGCCGTGGGAAATTTTGACTTCAGTTTCGTGATTGTCTTCCTTTTTCCACTTGTGATTGTTGCATTTTGTTATAATCTGATTTCTGAGGAGGAAGAAAAAGGAACCTGGAAGCTGCTTTCCGTGCAAAGCGGGAATTTGCAAAAGCTTCTGGATCATAAAATGCTGATCCGTCTTTTGGCGGTGACTGCCGTTTATCTCGTTTTAATAATTATTGCTTCACTTTGGATTAAAATACCTTTAGATCCTTATTATATAGCCTTTGTTCTCACCGGATGGCTTTATATTCTGTTCTGGTTTGCCCTGTGCAGATGGATCGTTTCTTTCCGGAAAACATCGGCTCAGAATGCATTAATCCTTCTTATCGTATGGGTGGGTATCAATTTCATTATTCCGATGAGCAGCAATATTGTGATCCAGAAAATATATCCTGTCCATGAATCCCTCAAAGCAGTGATGGAGCAAAGAGAGGGCTATCACAATAAATGGGATGAACCCAGACGTTCAACTATGGAAAAATTTTACAAGGTATATCCTCAATACAGAAATTTCACGGTAGAGGAAAATGATGCTTTTACCTGGACATGGTATTATGCCATGCAGCATATGGGAGATCTGGAATCGGCAAAGTCTTCAGAACAGTATGCACAAAAAATGCAGAAACGGAATCAGGCAGCAACGTATTTAGGTTACTTCCTTCCTAATCTTCACACCCAGCTAGCAGAAAGTCATCTTGCCAAAACCGATATGAGTAATCATTTGCAGTATGGTTCATCACTCAAAAAATTCCATGAGGAAAAGCGCTTATCCTTTTATCCTCTTATTTTTTCAGGAAAGAACGCTGAATCTATAGACTGGGCACAGCAAACCATACAGGTATTCCGTTTTTCTGAACACATAAAGTTGATTCAGATAATTCTGCCTTACCTCATCTTCATTGCTTTATTCATGTTCCTTTCACAAAACAAATACAGACAATTATGTTAAAAACAGTCAACCTACATAAAAAATACAATGATTTCACAGCGCTTCATGCTCTTAATCTTGAGGTGAAAAAAGGAGAAATATTTGCTCTTCTCGGACAAAACGGAGCCGGAAAAAGTACAACAATCAATATCCTGCTGGGACTTATTAAAGCCACTGCGGGAGATGCCTTTATCCATGGTATTTCAGTAAAAGACGAGCCACAGAAAATAAAAAAACATCTGGCTTATATTCCTGAAACGGTACTTTTATATCCTCATCTTACGGGAATCGAAAACCTCGATTTCTTCTCTAAAATTGCAGGGTTTGATTATCAGAAAGAAGAGCTTTCTATTTTACTTCAGCGTACAGGATTACAGGAATCCGCTCATCAAAAAGCCTTAGGCGGATATTCTAAAGGCATGCGCCAGAAAGTAGGTATTGCAATTGCCCTGGCCAAAGATGCAAAAGTTCTGCTCCTTGATGAACCTACCAGTGGGCTGGATCCGATAGCTACAGCAGAATTTACTGAAATCGTACGTCAGCTGGGCAACGAAGGCAGAACTGTTTTAATGGCTACCCATGATATTTTCAATGCGGTAAGTGTGGCTACCCATATTGGTATCATGAAGCAGGGAGAACTTGTCCAGAATTTACCTTCCAAAGCTTTTAATGCTCAGGAATTACAGGAGTTGTACCTGAAAACAATTTGATAGTATACACGTCTTCATATTTAATATCAATTGGTTGATGTCCGGTAACATTTTGTTGCCGGGCATTTTTTCTGATACAAAATATTATTATGTCAAAGCTTTTTTATATTCTGCTAAAACTCTTTCCCGGGCATAGGTATGTTCTACAATCGGAGCCGGATATTTCGGGGTATTCCATTCCGGAAGCCATTTTTTGATATACAGCAGATCTTTATCAAACTTTTCCATCTGAGCTGTCGGATTAAAAACTCTGAAATAAGGAGCTGCATCGCATCCACTACCGGCAGCCCACTGCCAGTTTCCATTATTGGCTGCAAGGTCGTAATCATTCAGTTTTACAGCAAAATAAGCTTCTCCCCATCGCCAGTCGATCAGCAAATGTTTGCATAAGAAGCTTGCCACAATCATTCTCACGCGGTTATGCATATATCCTGTCTGATTAAGCTCTCTCATTCCTGCATCTACTATGGGATATCCTGTTGTTCCTTCGCACCAGTGTTTAAATTCTTCCTCATTATTCCGCCAATTGATATTGTCATACTGTTTTTTAAAAGAGTGATGCACAACTTGTGGAAAATGATATAAAATCTGCATAAAAAATTCCCGCCAGATCAGCTCTGAAAGCCATACTGCATTATGCTTCAATGCGAATGCCACACATTTTCTGATGCTGATGGTTCCAAACCGTAAAGCAATTCCCAGCTGTGTTGTATGCTGTAATGCCGGATAATCGCGGTATTGGTCATAGTCATCTATAATGGAAGCATCTAAAACCGGTGTTGTGAAATCCATTTCTGTTTTTTTAAAACCGATATCCTTCAATGTGATGATATCAGTATGCTTCTGGGAAAACAGATGGGTAAAGTCCGTTTTTACCGACTGATAATGCTCAGCAGTCAATGCTTCTCTCCATTTCTTGGCAAAAGGGGTGTAAACTGTATAAGGGGAACCGTCTTTTTTAACAATCTGGTCTTTATCAAAAATCACCTGATCTTTATAAGCTTTAAAAGGAATATTCTTTTCGGTAAAAAAATAATAGACTTCCTTATCTCTTTCAATGGCCTGAGGTTCATAATCCCGGTTACAGAAAACCCCTTCGATATCATATTCTTCTGATAATTTTCTGAATATATCCAGAGGTTTACCATAGTATGTATTGAGTCTCGAATGGTATTTTTTTAATGAAATATTAATTCCTGTCAAAGCCTGATGGATATAATCTACTCTGCGATCATTCTTATCTTCCAATTTACCGAGAATATCGGAATCAAATATAAAAACAGGCAATACCGGAGTACCTGATTGAAGCGCATGGGATAAACCAATATTGTCTTCCAGCCTTAAATCACGTCTGAACCAGAATAAGGTGACTTTATGTTTCATATTCAAAGGTAGCTTGTTTATCTTACTTACTCCAAAACAAATTTCAGAATATGATAGCTTTGCCGTTGAATTTTAGCTGTTCTGAATAAAATAGCAGACAACCTTGGAAACAGGTTCGAAAACCTTTCGCGTTCATGGTTTTAATTTTATCATTATCTATTCAAAATAATAAGGATAGCCAATTTTATTAAGATCATCCTTAAGCTGTTCCCAATCTTCAACATTGTCAACAATAGTTAATACCATCTCTTTTGTTAAAGTTTGGCCACTATAGATCTTCATTACAGCTTTTGCCTGTATTCCATCGTTTTCAAAATATTCTGCTGCCCAATCGATATAGGTCTGCGGATTTCCATCAAAAATATTTAACATTTCTTCAGAACGGTCCTTGTTGTTTCCGATATCTCCTGTCTTCCAGCCTTCATTCTCAGTTGTCCACAAACAGAATGTTGTCCCGATTGACTTTACAGGTTCCCCCAATATAAATTCGTCAAAAACAGAAGGCATTTTTTGGGTAAGCGCTTTTTTATCAGGCTGTTTATATTCATGTGCAAAACCATTGATTACACATGCGTCCTGCAGGAATAAAATAAGCTTTTGATCACCAGAGCCATCCCTCATCTCAAAAACCTCTTCATGATCCGCCCATTTGTTATTGTAAGAATAATAACGGTATTCCCATTCCTGACAAAGAATAGCATCCAAAACGGATATCGCTTTACAAATGCTTTGCAGCTTTTTTCTATCAGGCAGCGCACTGAAATCTTTTGTTGATATCATAGACGTAGTTTTTTTGAGTTTTTTATTCTGACCATTCAAACTGAAAATACTTAACAGAAGTAAAATTATAGTGAATCGTTTTTTCATTTCTAAGCCGTATTGAGATATACCATTGAACCGGATAGCAGAGAAGGCTATTGCTTTCCTGCGGAATGTAATTTCCTTATGATGAAAGAGATAAAAAACAAAACAATAATAAGGATTACAATATTCCGGATATTAAACGCGAATTCTGAATGTTCTGTAACAGAAATATAATCGGTGTTTTGCTTGGGAACAAATTCTCCCTGGTTTTGATCTGCAGAAGCTGTACCGGCAGATTTGCTGTAAACAGAAGCTGTTTCCTTTTGAAAGAAATAATCAACTCCTAAAGCACATAATACAAGTAACAGGATCCATAATCCGGCCTTTTTTCTCATCTTTTAAATTTCAGATTCCAGGTTTTAGTTTATTGTCAATCATCTTCAAATTATTGAGTGAATGTTCATTAAGATTTTCCATATCAAAATCATAATGCTTAAGGGCAAGTATAATAAAAATATATCAATGCAGCCATGGGGAAAACCACATATTTTAATTTAATCTATTTCTACATTCAGCTTTATTATTAAAAATTTCCGACCTTTGCCCCGATTTTAAACGAAAAGAAACTCATTGCAATGGAAGAATTTGAAGTGCCGGTAACATACAAAGGTCAGGAGCTTTTTTTCAATGGACGACTGGCCACCTACTCTTATGGGTATAAACTTTATGTGGATGTAAATGGAACTGAAGTTATCATAGAGCGTGATGATCACGGTGATTTAAGAGCTTTCTTACCTGATGCTGCTTCAGAACATACAGTAGAAAAAGGGCTTATTGAAGCCATTATCGAGGTTTTCAAAGAACTTCAGGTTTTATAGTTTGTTTCCTGAAGGTTTAAAACATAAAAGAGACCCTTTAGGATCTCTTCTTATTCTGGTGTATTATAGTTGGGCTATTCAAAAACCACATAGTTTACTTTATCTACTCCGGTGTTTCCCGTTTTCTCATGGTAAGCATACAATACCAGTTCATAGTTGCCTGAAGAGCTGATGACGTAGCTTCCTTCAAACAGGTTGGTTGAAACCAGTGACAGGTCTATATTCTTTATAAATTTCCCGTCTTTTTTGAGAATGCCTTTCACTTCAATGTCATCCGAATTCCATACTCCTCCTTTTTCTATGACACAGCCACACATCATCACAATATTGGCCTGAAACTGAAAAGGTTTATCTTTAATGCTGTTCAGGGCAATATACTGATGGGTTCTCGGTTTCAGAATATCAATAATATACCCTGGAATTTCAAGAATAATCCCCTCTCCCAGAATATGCTTGCCGGGAATCAGCCATAGTTCTGTACTTACCACCGCTTGCGCCTGCTTACTGTTCAAAGGGGAAATCACTTCGATATTGACAAAGGTTGGCTCATCGATATCCACCGCAGCAACAAATCCTCCCGTCTGAGCATCTGTAATGGAATTTCCTCGTGTTTTAGGAGTCTTCATAATAAGATCAGTATTCCCTGTACTTCCCGTTGTATTTCCTTCTGCCAGAATTCTTTGATTCAGTTTATTCCGGATAATGATATGCGCCCCTCCCAAAGAAGTTCCTATAAATTTTGCATCTCTAGCTTTAGCCCTTATCATGATTTTTGTTTCTGTAGCAGAAACCATAACATGGGAAAAAAGAAATGCCGTAATGAGAATGAATGTCTTCATGATTGGATTGATTTTAAGTATTCCTGTTTAAACCGATGATGAAAAGATTCATCTTTCAGTTTCTGATCTATATCGTCCAGATAACTGAAAATAGAAAGGTCATCTGACAATACTTTCAGAATTGCCCTTTCACAGCTCTCCCAGATCTGCTCCAGCTGAGGCAGCATTTCAATAGCTTTTGAAGATAATGATATGATCTGCTTCCTTTTGTCCACGCTATCTTTTTTGATCATGAGATACCCGTTTTCATTCATTTTTTTGACAATCACCACAACAGACGGGTGCGCATATCCCAGCGGCTCAGCAATATCAGTAATTGAGATTTCCCCTTTCTTTTTCAACAGCATCAGGACGAGATACCAATTGGGTTCAACATCAATTTCAAATTCTTTATAAAACTTGCGGACATCATGAGACATCCGGTCACTGATTCTCTTTAATCTGCTATCTAAAGCTTTATACCCTAATTCTCTGATAAAGTCAAAATCCATCTGAAATATATTTTACACAAATATATAAAATATAAAGTTAACTATATAGTCAACTTTATATTTATTTGAAATTTAATAGAGGTCAGAAGAAAGCCTTTGGATTCCCGGAACGATTCTATTTGAAATTTTTCCTGTATTCTCCGGGCGTTACTCCCCTATGCTTTTTAAAGATTTTGGAAAGATGGCTTTCATCGCTGAACTGGAGTTCATAAGCAATTTCACTTAGCCTAACGCTGCTGTATTTTAAATAGGTTTCTACAAGTTTCAGCCGGTAATCCAATACATAATCCTGATAGGAAACGCCGGTATGCTGTTTAAAGTATTCTCCGAAATAATTCCCGGAAATCCCAAAATACTCTGCAATAGCCTGTATTCCTGTTTTTTCACGATCTTTAATATGCTGTTGAATGTAAGTAATGATCTTCATCATTGAAAAGGCTTTCCTGTTTTCCTGAAGATCAGAAGTTTCACTCTGAATAATATTCCGGGCAATCAGATTCAAAAGGATCGATATACAGTTGCGGATAATAAGGTAATCTTCCGCTTTATTTTTAAACTCATTGGCGATTTGCACAATAAGCATCTCAGCAAATTCTTCATCATTCTTATTCCGGAAAACACAACCTGCTCTGGCGTGATAATTATTGCTGATGTATTGCAGTTTATATAAATTCTCACAGCTTTCTATACGGTCTGCTTCCAGACGGATTTTATCAATAAACTCAATCGGACACTGAATGAAGATCAGCTGGGCCGCTTCACTCTCAAAGCGGTACTCTTCCTGCTGGGGAATGATAAAAAGCTTACCCGGAAGAAAATTAATAGTACGATCATCATAAGTAAGAACGCCTTTCCCTTTGACAATATGAACAAATGAGAGAAATGCCTTTGTTTTCAATAGGATCTCCCCTTCTTTCAATATTATTCCCTTTACATCAATCCCTTCCAGGTGGAATCCTTTCATTATGCACTGTATTTTCCTCCAAAAGTACAATTTTCACAGAACATTAAGCGGGTATTTTTGCATAAAAAAATTATGAATGCACATCCGAAACGGTGGCAGGCTCTCCATTTTCTGATCACAGGAGCTTTTCTTTCACCCCTGGATTATTTTATTGTCAATATGGCCCTGCCTTCCATTCAGAAAGCTTTTCACGCGAATGACCATCAGCTGCAAATGGTTATTGCCATTTATGGGTTAACGTATGCTGCACTTGTAGTCTGTGGCGGACGGCTGGGTGATATCTATGGCCGCAAGAAGATATTTGTATCAGGATTGTATACTTTCCTGTTTTCATCACTTGCCTGTGCTTTTTCCCCCGATATTACGTCACTTATTATTTTCAGGATGTTTCAGGGAGTCGGAGCTTCATTGCTTGCTCCACAGGTGTTGGCATCTGTAAAGGATCTTTTCAGCAGTGAGGAGCAGCCAAAGGCTGTAAGTCTTTTCAGTTCGGTATTTGGTCTTGCCTCGGTAACCGGACAATTGCTTGGCGGAGTTCTTTTAAGCATGCATTGGGGAAGTTTTTCATGGGAAATGGTATTTTTGGTGAATGTACCCATTACCGTGATCTGCATTCTGGGAATTCATTTTACTATGGATGACCATTCTAAGAAAGAACAAACGGGCATTGATTTTATAGGAGCATTGGTATTAATTATGGCTTTGCTTATGCTGATCTGCCCACTTATTTTCGGACAGAAATTTGAATGGGCCTGGTGGATTTTCGGGATTATTCTTGCCGGAATATTATTGCTCATCATGTTTTTACAATACGAGAAAAACCAGGTATTAAAAAAACGGGCAGTGCTTATAGACCCGGCATTGCTGGAGCAGAAACCTTTTGCTTTAAGCCTTCTGATCATTTTCTTTTATAATTTCACTGCCGGTTTATTTATCTGTTATCCTTATTATCTTCAACAGTTTCTTCATCAGGATTCAATGCAGGCAGGATTGGCAGTTCTTCCCTATGGACTCGCCTTTTTCCTTGGCCCCTTGATCACCTCGCGGTTAAAACTGAACACTGCAAAAATGATCTATATGGGATTGGGTTTATTAATGGTAGGATTTATGGCGAGTGCGGGGTCCTTTTATTTTCAGCAAAGACCTTCTTTTATCACTCATATCACTTTATTCACAGCAGGGTTCGGGCATGGTACCATTATGCCGGTTATGATGCGGACAGCTATTTCTCTGGTTTCTAAAGATAAAGCCGGACAGGCTTCAGGCCTTGTAAGCATTGGAATTCAGATCGGAAGTGTAACAGGAGGAGCCATTATTGGTACTTTGTTTTTTAATCTGATAAAAAATTGCGGGTTTACAGATGCTTTTGTTTTCGCAATAGGAATGATTGGAGCTTTTCAGCTTATTGGAATATGGGCGGGAAGCAGATTAAGAAAAATGATGGGTTAGAAGCCCATTTAAAATTAAAATACAATACATTTAAATATGAATAATACAGAAAAAATCATTTGGGAAATTGAAGAATTCCACAGGAATATTGAAAAATGGTTTCAGGGAAAAGCTGAGCACAAGGATGTTCTTCAGAAACAACTATTATCCGGATTTGCACCGGAATTCAAAATGATCAATGGAAATGGTGATACGGTTACTTTACTGATGCTTTCAGAATGGCTTCCGACCGTATTTGGAAAATTCGCGGAACGCAGTATTCAGGTTGAAAACATTGAAGTACATCACTCCGATCATCATGGTCTTGCGACCTATGTCGAAACGCAGGTTACAGGAGAAAATACCACCCAAAGAAAATCATCAGCTGTTTTTCTGCTGAATGAAGAAAAAGCCCTTTGGCTTCATCTCATGGAAAACTGGATGTAAAATACATCTTTCAACACATCTTTATATCAACAGCCCGATATTTCTATCAATACCGGGCTGTTGACCTTTTATAAGCAGTTTTTCATGATCCAAAGGCTGCTTTACTTTACCACAACTTAGAGCGGAAAAGCGAGACCCTGGAATGAATAGTCTTGCTTATTCAGACCATGGAGAATGCAGAATACAGTCGCAGAAGTTTTTGCTTTTAAAATTAGGAATCATGAAAGCACAGACATCAGCTTTTATATTTCCAAACGTAGTTTCCGTTTTATGCTCAAAACCACCGAAAAAAGTAGGAATAATCTTCTTTTTGAAATCATTTCTGGGAAAAGCATGTATGATTTCCTCACGATGCTCTGTACTCAGGTGTTCATAGCCTTCCCCCATTACATCAAGTCCTACTCCTGAGTACATAAGGGCAACCTCATTTTCTTTATGTTCCGCAATTCCAATAGTGGTGTGAAGTGCTATAGTATCCCATACCAGCTGAAGTCTATCCTGAGCAATGCCATGCCCTTTCAGGAAATCCCTTGCTGCGTTGGCTCCGTCTACCTCAAACCTCAGATCAGGGCTGCTGTAATGGGAAACAAGTCCGAGATCATGAAATACTGATGCTACATATAACAATTCCGAATCATGGGCTTTGTTTTCACGCTGTGCATTTAAGGAGGAAAAGAGAAAGACACGAAGGGAATGATTGTAAATAAACTCTGTTCCATGTTCCAACAGAAGTTCCGTTGCTTCTGTTGCGATTTTACTGTCCGGGATCATAATTCCGGCTACTTCTTTCATACGATTTACTGACATAGCTTTGTATTATTTTTTCCAAAGGTATTCTGATGAAGAATCCTGTGGAATATCAATAAATGCGGATGACATGTCAAAATTGCGGATGGCTTAGGCTCCCATGTGGATAAAATGGCTGCGGTAGCTTACAGGTGATATTTCTGCATTTTTTTTAAAGAAATGGCTGAATTGTTCAGAGGTCCCGAAATTAAGCTGATAAGCAATCTCTTTTACGGTATGGGAAGTGAACTGAAGTAATCTTTTGGCTTCAGCAATAATCTGCCCGTTAATAATCTCTTTTGCGCTTTTATTGCTGCACCGCTTACACAATTCACTCAGCCTTCTGGGAGTAATATTCAATATTTCCGAGTAGTCGCTTACTGCATGAAGACTATGATATCGGCTGCTCAGCAGCTCCAGGAATTTGCGGTAAATGATATAATCCTGGCTGTCAAATCTTTCCTCTTTCACAATTTTCACATTGGCCAGTTTGATCATGATGATCTTTAAATAGGCCGCCAGCACATCCATCTGATTGGTATAGAATTGAGTATTGTATTCTGTGAGTAAGCTTTTAAACAAACTTAAAAATTCATCTGTTTCGGTATCGTCCGGTACTAATTTCTGGTTTGCTGCGGCATTATTAAACAGAACCGCCTTACAGTTGCTGGCACTGGAAGGTGCTTTTTCCCAGAAACAATCTCCAAAAGAAATATAATAACCACGGACAGCAGGATCATTTTCAAACCTGCAGATCTGGCCTTTGGACAACAGAAAGATTTCCTGCCCTGCGATTTCAAAAGAATGCTGATCTACCGTAAGCAACCCCCTGCCGCTTTCTATCATCAGAATATGATGATAATTAAGCCTTACAAAGTATCCTGAGTAAGGAACATCATCATTAAGCCGTTGTACCGAAAAAGAATTGTCGATAGCAGATTCGGTTAAAATTCTTGAGACCGGCTTCATGGAACGAATTTTTAATAAAGATAGAAAGATTTTAAAGACTGTTTTTTAAAAAGCAATATTAATCCTCTATCGTGCCTATAAGAATATCAAAAACTGCCTAAAAGATGTCAAAATTCACCTCAATAAGATTACTCTTTATTTCTGAATACTTTCATCTGACCTGCCATAATCGCCAGTAGAATTCCAAAACAGGCAAAAAGTCCATAGGAATATCTCAGATCAAAGCTTTCTGCAATATACCCGATAAGAGGCGGACCCATCAGAAATCCTAAAAATGAAATACTGGAAACAAACGATAAAGCAATACTTGGAGCCACTGTACTCACTTTTCCTACAGTACTGTACACTGAAGGTACACTCAGTGAACTTCCGAGACCAATAATCATAAAAGCGATGATACAAATCCACAGTTCCGGAAAGAAGACACTGAGAAAAAGTCCGCCGCTCATCAGTAAACCACAGCACTGCAGAACGATCTTTTTTCCATATCTTTCAATAATCTTATTCCCGATAAAACGGCCTAAAGTCATCATTAAAATAAAACTCGTATACCCCAGTATCACAAGGTTTTCAGGTGCTTTAACGATTGTCTGAAAATAAACCCCGCTCCAGTCAAACATTGCCCCTTCAATAGCCATACTCAGAAAACCTATAATCCCTAATCCGAACAATGTGGGATTAACAGATTTAAAAATTGAACGGGTCTGCGGTTCTGCTTTATGAATAATATTGGTGAGATTCTTTTTGCTGTATAGCCAGAGTCCCCCTACGAGGATAAAAATAATCACAAAATGATAAAAAGTTCCTACATGGAAATTAATCATTAGCAGTCCCGTCACGGCTCCTGTAAGCCCGGCAAAGCACCATGCACCGTGATACGATGACAGAAGTGTTCTTTTGGTAATAGATTCTATTTCAATCGCCTGGGTATTGATCGCTATATTGCACATATTCCCGGAAACTCCGAAGAAGAACAGAACGACGGCCAGAGTCCAGTAAGAAGGCGATAAACCTATCAATACAAGAAAGAAAGGATACAGCAAGAAGCACCTTTTAATAATCCAGCTGCTCCCGTAAATACTGATCAGTTTTCCAGCGAGGACCATCGTAGAAAGCTGCCCGATCGGCATCAGAAGCAACAGGGTTCCCAATTCTGCTTCATTGATTGAAAGTGCGTTTTTGATAATAGGAATCCGGCTGGCCCAGGAGGAAAAAACAAGCCCGTGGGCAAAAAAAAGTAAAAAGCAGGCTGTTGGCATTTTTGCATTAAAAGATTCTCTCTCGTTCATTGTAACAGGGTGATAAAATTCCTTTGCAAAGGTAGACACGCGCATCCATTAAAATCTAGTCCGTTTTTGTCATTTTTATGTTCCATTTTAACCATCAGATTTGAAAACACTTTTCAATATGGTAGAAAATCACTTTATTTTTCGATTACAGAGTTCCAATTTTCATTAATTTCGTTCTATAAAAATGAACCATGAAAGAAAAATGGATTTCCTATCCTACAATTTTGGAAGGACAGACAGTTGAGCTCATTCCTCTTGAAAAAGAACATTTTGAAGAATTGTATGCGGCAGCTGCCGATAAAGAACTCTGGGAGCTGGTCCCTACAGATTGTTCGGACAAAGCCCTTTTTTATAAAAATTATGAATTGGCATTATCCGAAAGGGAAACAGAAAATCAGTACCCCTTTGTGATCCGCCATAAAGAAACTCAGAAGCTGATAGGTTCTACCCGCTTTTTTGAAATCTATCCGGCAGACCGGAAACTGGAAATCGGATGGACGTGGATCACGAAAGAATTTTGGGGAACATCCATCAATCTTGAATGTAAACTATTGCTTTTAACCTTCTGCTTTGAAACACTGAAAACCAACAGAGTACAACTGAAAACAAAAGACAATAATTTCAGATCAAGAAAAGCAATTGAAAAGATCGGCGGTGTATTCGAAGGTATTTTACGAAAAGACAAAGTATTGAGTGACGGTACCACAAGAAACGCGGCTTATTACAGTATCCTGGATGATGAATGGGATACGGCAAGATTCAAAATCGAAGAGCTGATCAAAGAAAAACAACAGTCTGCAACCAATTAGAATTTACACAAAAAATTCTGTTTGAAACAATAATACCCGGTATTGGTACCAGGTATTAATTTTATCGTCTATTTTAATTGAATGATTGTCTGTAGCTCAGAGGTGTTTTGTCGGTTTTCTTTTTAAACAGCTTATTGAATGACTGTGGATGTTCAAATCCCAGAGCATAAGCTACCTCAGATACGGAGAAGCCTGTCGTGGTAAGATATTCCTTAGCTTTTTCGATCAGTTTTTCATGAATATGCTGCTGGGCATTCAGCCCGGTAAGGTTACGCAGCATATCACTCAGGTAATGAGGAGACAAATTGAGTGTGGAAGCAAGAAATTCTACGGTAGGAAGCCCTTTATTTAAGGTTTCCTGCTGATTGAAATAATCTTCCAGTATACGATCCATTTTGGTCAGCAAATCATTACTAATCGACTTTCTGGTGATAAACTGTCTTTTGTAAAAACGGTTGCTGTAGTTGAGAAGCACATCAATATAAGAAACAATAACATCCTGGCTCACTTCATCAATAGCTGTATTCAGCTCATTTCCAATACTGTCCAGCAGTCCTGTTATGGTTGTTTTCTCCTGATCAGAAAGATGGAGAGCCTCATTCGTATCATAGGAAAAGAAACCAAAGTTCTTTATATTTTTAGCCAAAGGATAACTTCGGATAAAATCGGGATGTACCAGTAAAGTATATCCGCTGTATTTCGCATTCTCATCGGTTGAAAGAACCTGTCCGGGCGCTGTAAACATCATTCCGCCTTCATTAAAATCATAATACCCTTGTCCATACCCCATTTTCCCTACGGTAGAATACTTATACGAGATTTTGTAAAAGTTCAGAATGAAACTTCTCCTCAGCATGTCCTTGTTAACGCTCATTTTTGTATTGTCCACAAGACTTACCAATGGATGAAGAGGTTTCGGAAGCTGCAGCATATCGTGCAATTCCGATATGGACGAAATTTTCAGAGGAATATTATCTTTCTTTTCCATAATATAAAATTATAAATTATTGGAGGAAAAGACAGTATAAATATGATTTACTTTATACTGCCTTAAAAAATATGGTTAAATAAATTGTTTACCCAACTGCTCTCTGAATGCCTCATCACCCAATTCAAGACGTTGAGCATATAATGCTCTTGCATCTTCTCCGGCTACATATCTCAGGTTTCTTTTACCATCAGTTGCCGCCTCATATACCACTTCAGCAATCTGTTCCGGTGCAGATGCCACATCCATCATTCCTCCCATTTTAGAATACAAAGATTCAATCATATCTTCATATGCAGGACTTGATGCAGAATCTAAGGAACGGCTTACAAAATCAGTCTTTATTCCGCCCGGAGAAACGGTTTTAATATCAATTCCAAACTGATTCAGTTCAAATGCCATACTCTCGCTCCAGCCTTCCAGTGCCCATTTTGTTGCATGGTAAATAGAATTCAGAGGGAAAGCGATTAACCCTCCGATCGACGTAGTGGAAATAAACATTCCGTTCTTTTTCTCTCTGAAATAAGGAATAAATGCCTGTGTTACACGGATAACACCTAATAAATTTGTATTTAACTGTCTTCCAATCTGATCATCAGTTAAAGCCTCCAGAGGTCCCATAAGGCCATACCCTGCATTATTAAATACTACATCCACGTCCCCCAGCTCCAGGGTTTGCTTTACCGTAGACTGTATCTGGGCAAAATTGGTAACATCCAGCGGAAGGACAGTCACATTTTCCAAAGCCGCAAGGTCAGCTGCTGCTTCAGGATTTCTCATTGTAGCGATTACTTTCCATCCTTTGTTTTGAAATAATTGAGCAGTTGCTTTTCCTAATCCTGTGGAAGCACCTGTTATAAAAATTGTTTTCATTTTTCTTTGTTTATAATTACAGGACAAAGTTCAGCATAAGAAGAAACCTGTGAGTTGCCAAAATGGGGTAAGCTGTAGCCAAAACGGATGCTTAAATACATTTGTTTTTTTGTAAGTTTGTTCTATCAATTCTTATGGCAGAATATATTCTTGACAACGTCAATATCAGCACACTTTCTGTTTATGACCTGCTGAAACACACTTCAGACAGCACATTTATCGGGATCACAGATTTTCGGGAAATCTACCCCGTTGCTATTGAAAACAATACAGGAATATTTACCAAGCAATCTCCTCTGCAGGATTTTCCGGTTGTCAGTATCAGCAGAATCGGAAGCTCATTATTGTGTTCCTGTACCTGTGACAATGAAAAAAATCAGCTATGTGTGCATCAGTCAGAAATTATCCATTGCATTATCGAGGATAAAAATTACCGTCTGTTTTTTGACGATATGCTCCGCAAAAAAATACTTCTCGCCAAAGCCAGAAGCTATGGGCTGGAAAGCGAACCGGATCTGGATCAATATTTTGAACTGAAATATTCGGATGGTACAATTGAAATATTGCCCAGAATCAAGGAAATGCTTCCTGTGGATGATATGATGCTCAACAGGGATCTTCTTCCTCAGCATCCTTCTAAACTGGATGAACTGGCCCTATTGGAAACTGGCAAGAAACAGATATTGGTTATCGGTAAGCACCGTTATTATAACCATCTGACCTTTTCCCTGATGGAAGCAGAAATAACACAAACCGGAAAAATAAAAAATCCCGTTACTCCTGTAGATGCCATGCAGCTGATATGGAAGGCTGAGAAACCCGCAGATATTAAATTTTACACGGCTATTACCTCTTTTCAGAATAATTATAATGAAGATTATAATCCTTCCGAGCTTGAAGCTTTAAAACTTATTGTACAGAATCCTCTGGCAATGGAGGTCTATTATCACGATCGGGAAATCGCAGAAACTGTTTCTGCAAAGTCACTTTCCCATGTTGAACTGAACACTTTAGATGCCGATGTGCAATTATCTGTATTCAAGAAAGATCCGTTCTATGAAATAACCGGAGAACTGCTGTTTAATGATATTTCTGTTCCCTTCAGAAATATTGTTCTGAGAAATGAATATTTTGTATATAACCGAAACATTTTCAGCTTTGTAGACAGCCCGGACATGCTCAGAATTATCAGATTTTTTAAAGCTAATAATGAGATTCTACTGATTCATTCTTCAAAATATGAGGCATTTATGCAAAATATTCTCACTACATTAGAAGAACGTATTCATATCAATTACAGCTATATACAGACCGCAACAAAAGTACAGCTTGAAGATAAAAATTTTAAGACGGAAAGAGTGGTTTACCTCCGTCAGCAGGAAAATTATATAGGAATCACCCCGGTAATGAAATACGGAGATGTAGAAGTCCCGGTGTATTCCCGAAAACAGATTTTCGATACCGACCAGAATGGAAATCCGTTTAAAATAGAAAGAAATGATGCCGTAGAAGCCCGTTTTACTTCCCTGATCATGCAGCAGCATCCTGATTTTGAAGAACAGATGGATGGATATCAGTATTTCTATCTTCACAGGGATAAGTTTCTGGATAACAATTGGTTTCTCGAGGCATTTGAAATCTGGAGAAATGAAGGAATTACTATACTTGGTTTTAATGAACTAAAAAACAACCGCTTAAATCCTCACCGTGCTAAAATCAACATTCAGATTACGAGCGGGCTGGATTGGTTTAATGCTAAACTGAAGGTGGGATTCGGACCTAAGGAAGCTACTTTAAAACAGCTTCACCGTACAATCCGGAATAAGAGTAAATTTATTCAGCTTGATGACGGCAGCCTGGGAATTCTCCCTGAAGAATGGATGGAAAAAATAGCTTCTTATTTCCAGGCGGGAGAAATTGACGAAGAGCTTCTGAAAATCCCTAAAATCAATTTTACCGAGGTTTCATCACTATTTGAAAAAGAAGTTTTGACTCAGGAAATTCAGGAGGAACTTAGCACCTATTCCACGAAATTCTCAAAGGTAAAAAAGATTCCCGAAGTCAATGTTCCTGCCGAACTGAATGCTGAGCTCAGAGATTATCAGCACGAAGGATTGAACTGGCTCAACTTTCTGGATGGCTTCAACTTCGGAGGATGTCTTGCCGATGATATGGGACTTGGAAAAACCATTCAGATCATTGCTTTTATTTTGTCACAGCGGGAAAAACGCGGACCTACGACGCATCTTATTGTCGTTCCCACTTCCCTGCTTTTCAACTGGCAGGATGAGATGAGAAGGTTTGCTCCCTCTATAAAAGTGTTGTTGCATTACAGTGCGGATCGGCCAAAGACCACTGCTCATATGGCTGATTATGAAGTAGTCCTTACCACTTATGGAATGATGCTCTCCGATATCCGTTTTCTGAAAAACTTTCATTTTAACTATATTTTTCTCGACGAATCACAGACCATTAAAAACCCCAATTCAGAAAGATATAAAGCAGCACGCCTGCTCCAATCAAGAAACAGGATTGTCCTCACCGGTACGCCTGTTGAAAACAGCACTTTTGACCTCTATAGCCAGCTTTCCTTTGCCTGTCCGGGATTGTTGGGCAGCAAACAGTATTTTAAAGATATTTATGCCATTCCCATCGATAAATTTGAGTACAGCAAACGGGCGATTGAACTTCAGCAGAAGATCAGGCCATTTATTCTCAGGAGAACAAAAAAACAGGTTGCAAAAGAGCTTCCGGAAAAAACAGAAACGGTCATCTATTGTGAAATGAATACCGAGCAGCGACGGATATATGATGCTTATGAAAAGGAGCTCCGCGAGTTTATTGCTGCCAACGATGACGATGACCTGAATAAAAACAGCATGCACGTCCTTACGGGGCTCACAAGACTCAGACAGATCTGTAATTCTCCCGTCCTGATGAAAGAAGGATATTCCGGCGAAAATGCCGTTAAAATCGAAATTCTGATGGAACAGATCCTTGGGAAGTCGAAAGATCATAAAATCCTTGTTTTCTCTCAGTTTGTCGGTATGCTGGATCTCATCAAAGCAGAACTGGAGCGTCACAACATTCAGTTTGAATATCTGACCGGGCAGACTAAAGACAGAGGTGAAAAGGTTTCAAATTTCCAGAAGAATGAGAATATCCGGGTATTTCTGATCAGTTTAAAGGCTGGCGGTGTAGGTCTCAACCTTACCCAGGCCGATTATATTTATCTGGTAGATCCATGGTGGAATCCGGCTGCTGAAAACCAGGCTATTGACCGTAGCTATCGTATCGGGCAGACCAAAAATGTAATTGCCGTCCGGATGATCTGTTCCAATACCGTTGAAGAAAAAATTCTCACGCTTCAGAAAAAGAAAAAACAGCTCGCTCAAAATCTGCTCACCACCGATGGCACTAAATTCCAGGGACTTTCCAGAAAAGACCTGATGGATTTGCTGGAATCCGGCTCATAAAAAAGCATCCCGAGTGCAGGATGCTTAACAAGATTAAGGATATATGATCTTTTTATCCAGATCAATAGGATTGTTGTATCTCTTTATATTATTTTTCAGATTTTCATTGATTTCACGCCTGTTTTCAGCAGTCACCTTTGTGCCGTCATTCAGGAAAAACTGATCACCCTGTGCTCCGTTTCTGATAAAATTAATGGGTGATGCATAATAGGCAAGCTTGGTGTTTTTATATTTATCCCAGCCCGTAGGAACGCTTTTTTCTTTCGCCATACTGATAAACATATTATTGACCGGATGGTTTACTTTAGTAGATTTCACAAGTTCAAATTTATAATTGTTCTTATCATCATACAGTTCTACGATAAGCCCTGGAAGTCCGTAAAATTTATATGGACCCTCCTGAACAGAAATTTCTTTAGCAAACCATGCTGTCCATTCTCTTCCGCCATAGTGAGCAGTTGCTTTCTGAAGAGTAAGATCTTTTACTTTCTTGCTTTCATTGGTTAATTTCCAGTTTTGAGCATCTTTGGTCTGTAGATTCAAAATGGTATTTTCCAGCAACTCATATTCATTAAAATTTTCATTTCCTTTTTTATGAGAAATAATGGAAGATGTATTGAGTTTAGCGTTTTTAGGAAAAGGGATATTATTGGCAATCAGTGAGTCGGCAATAAAAAAGTCTCTTTGGTAATATTCACTTCTGTCAGGATAAACATCCAGATGATAATTTTCTTTCGTTAAGATTTCAGAATCGGCGTCTTTTTTGTAAGAAACATCATAGATAAAGCGTTGTGTTTGAGCCTGAGCCCATATTCCTGCAGTTAGTACTGCCATAGATATTGTTTTTCTCATGGTATTAAGTTCTATTGTCAAAACTAAGAGTGGATATCTTCTATTTAGAAGGCTCTTTGATTATGAAATATCATTGTTTATTTTTTTGTAAAAATAGATTCATTTTCTCAATAGATAAAGCCTCCACAGGCATAAAGTTTTAATAATTTTCAATATTAAATGTTAAATATTCACCCTTTTTTTTTAACAATCAGACAATACAATATCACTTTCGTTAAAGGTCTCTTAAATATCGAAATTCAGGAGTCTTTAAAAAAATAAAAAACCGACAGGTAAATGACCTGTCGATTAAAAACAAAAATTGATATGGATATGATTTAGATATGATGTGTCTATTTTTTAATAATCTTTTCGGTGATAATTTTTTTAGTTTTTGTCTTAATTTTGATTACATATGTTCCCGGCAAAAGATTTTCCATTGAAATGGTCATTGAGTTACCTTCCAGCACCTTTTGCCCTGATACACTGTATATTTCATATTTTTCCAGTCCTTCATTCATCCTGATCGTTACTGCATGGGCTGTAGGATTTGGATATATCTGAATATTGGCTGATCGATCTTTAGAAACTTCCACTGTGGAAAGACTTTCCGGCTGAATGGTAAGCGTATAATCTTCTACCTGGCCGATAAACCATCCTGAAGGACATGGGAGATTCTCCAGAGTTCCCATCCATGAATTTGATTCATATGCTTTTACCAGTCTGAAACGGGTATCTCCAAGCTGTGCCCCTGCCGGAATGGTAATACTACCTGATGTAATTCCGGATTCTGTAGTAGTAACCGGATTGGAATTGTCCAGATACCCCAGATTAAATTTCTCATCGGCATCAAACTGATTATTATGGTTAAAATCAATATAAGCATAGGCTGAAACTGTATTTTGCCCATGAGTACCTCCTGTTACCGTTATAGGATAGCTATTTCCGCGATTAACAGTAAAGATAGTCGATGTAAAATTCTCAAGAACATCTGAGTTACCATCAATAGCACTGTTTCTTACGGCCCCGGCAAATTCTACCTTGCTGATTTCGCTTACCGTAAGGCTCGTCACATTTTCAGTGCCACAGTAAGGAGCCGGGAAGCTAACTGTATTTCCTATAATATTAACCGTATAATCTTCAGTCTGCCCTGCTCTTAAACCTGAATCGCAGGCTGAGCTGATAGAATTGGGAGCGGAAGGATTTGAATAAGCCTGAACATTTGTATTTTTAAGAACCCTCATTCTTGTATTCCCGCCGGAAGCATTCGCAGGGATCATTATGGTATTGCTGATCGTAAAAGCATTGGCTGGATTGGCTGCTTCAAGTCTTCCGATATAAAAGTTTTCTCCGGGATCATCAAAATTACCATTCTGATTAAAGTCTATGAAAACAACTACATCACTCGGAAATGTACTGGAAGGACCTTTCACTGATATCTGATAAGGACTTCCTGACTGCAAATCTGTAGATATTGAAGTAAAATTCTCATAAATTTGCGCATTTGCCGACTGAACCGGGGATGAATTATTAATGCTTCCGAAAGTAACATTACTGATCATATTACTGTCTGCTCCGTACTGAAATGCAGGCATGCAATATTGTAATTGTGCATTCACCAGTGAGCAAAGTACAATACCAGAAAGAGTAGTTATTTTTTTCATTTCTTGTTTAAATTTCTTGAGACAAATTTATATTTATTTAGAATGAATAAAAATAAGAATGTAATGATATTTGTCAGTTTAATAAAAATAGAGCTCTATCAAATGGTCAGTATTGATCAATTAATCTGATTTAATAGTGGATAATCAATCTGTTACAAATAAAAAAGATCTTTCTCAAATTTTTACTTTAAGAAAGATCTTTTTGTTGTAAAGTATGAAATCTAAAGAAATCAACTATTTTCAGTTGATATTTTCGATAAGAACTGCTGATGCTCCGCCTCCTCCATTGCAGATGGCAGCAATCCCAAATTTTCCATTTTCCTGACGAAGTACATTCACTAAAGTCGTAATTATTCTAGCGCCTGAAGCACCAATCGGGTGTCCCAGAGCAACGGCTCCTCCGTAAACATTTACCTGATCCAGATGATAGCCCAAAATCTGCTGGTTGGATAAAATCACCGAGGAATAGGCCTCATTAATCTCAAAATAATCAATGTCGGATATATTGAGACCTGTTTGTTTCAATATCTTTTGAATGGCAATTGACGGAGAAGTGGTAAACCATTCCGGAGACTGAGCTGCATCTGCGTATGCTACGATTCTGGCCAAAGGGGTAAGATTATGCTGATGAAGAGCCTCCGAAGAGCCTAATAATAGGGCTGCAGCTCCATCATTCAGATTACTGGAATTGGCAGCTGTTAACATACCATCTGCTTCAAAAGCAGGTTTCAAAAGAGAAATCTTTTCCGGAATAAGTTTGTCAATATCTTCATCTTTATCCACGATTGTAAGCCCTTTCTTTCCTTCAACCGTCACAGGGACCAGTTCATTGCCGAACCTGCCGTTTTTCGCGGCTTCCTGAGCCCGATGGTAGGAGAATAAAGCATACTCGTCAAGCTGGGACCTTGTTAACCCATATTTTTTTACTCCCAATTCAGCGGCACTTCCCATATGGAAATCATGATACACATCCCACAAACCATCTTTGATCAAACCATCCGTAAGATTGGTATTTCCTAGCTTTGTCCCCTGACGAACGTTAGCATAATGCGGAACATTGCTCATACTTTCCATACCACCGGTCATGACAATATGTTCCAGACCAAGCTGGATCTGCTGGGCACCGATTATCGCAGACTTCATTCCGGAAGCGCAGACTTTGTTGATCGTTGTAGCATCTTTATCTACCGGAATTCCTCCGAAAATAGCAGCCTGTCTCGCAGGAGACTGTCCCAAACCAGCGCTGAGTACATTTCCCATATACACACTGTCAATAGACTCCGGGGCCAATCCGATACTTTCATAGGCATTTCTAATTGCAACAGCTCCCAGTTGAGGGGCAGTAAATCCGGAGAGGCTTCCCATAAAACCACCTACCGGAGTTCGTTTTGCAGCCATTATAAATACGTCTTTCATAGGATATCATATTTTAAAATATACCGATGGGTATATTTATGGTTAAAAAAAATCCCTTTCTATTTTCGCAAGGGAATTATAACAAAGATAATCAAAATATACCGATTGGTATATTTTAACGCAAAAAAAATCTTACTTTTTACAGTAAGATTTTAGTTTTTATGCTCTACTCAGCTGATCCAGTTTTTTAAGCAGTGTGGGCATTCTGTAAGTACCATACATCTGTTCTACTTTTAATTGAACATCATCCACATCCATTCCCTTGGCAGTCACAAAAAGCGGTGTTTTACTTTCTCCCCGGAATACACTTCTCCGAAGGGAATCCGGAGTTGTAAATTCATTTTTTGCGATCCCAATAATAGGAAACTGTTCTTCCAATGCTTCATAAAGGTGTCCTCCTAACCCTATTTTTCCATCATTATCAAGCGTAACATATCCGTCAACAATGATAATGTCTTCAGGTTTCAATGCTATTTTAGTTAACAAACTTAATATGCAGGGTAATTCTCTTTTATAAAAGGCGCCGCTTTCATATTCTGAACTCACAGCGGTCTGTTCTATAAAAACTTCCACTTCTTTTTCAGACGTCCAGTCTTCAAACGCAATACACACGGTATTGGCATAATCCTCGTAATAATAGGTATCAAATGCGTAAATCATCTTTTTATTCTTTAAAAAAACTCACCAAAATGCCACAAAATCCCTGATGGATCATGCACAAAACACTCTTTTCCCCATTCCATCGTTCTTACAGGAGTAAGTTTTACATTTTCATAGGTATCTGTAAGCTTTAAAGATACAAGCGATTCCCAGAATTCATCTGTATCAGCTACTTCCATAAAGATCATGGTATTGTCAACCCAGTCTTTTGTGTAATAATCCTGAAGATAAAATCCTATTTCCTCTCTTATAAACAATGATAGCTTGGGTTCCAGCACTACTTCTTCAAATCCCAGATCCTTGTAAAAGTTTCTGCTGATTTCAAAATTCTGTGCTCCGATAAAAGGTCTTATTGACTTTAATGAAGGTTTCATCATATTCTATTTTTCCGGAGTGATTTTTTTTACCCGTTCCAAAGCTGTAACTCCTGGCAAGGGTTAAAACCAATCCGGGATCAAACGGGTGGTTATTTTCTGTCAACAACAATTCTTTCTTCTCTGTTGGCAATATCCCAGGCTGTGGTAAAAACGAGCTGGGTTCTTTTCTCCAGCAATTGATAATCAATTTTTTCAGGATCATCCGTTGGTTTGTGGTAATCTTCGTGAATACCATCAAAGAAAAATGCTACAGGAATATTATGCTTGGCAAAATTGTAATGATCTGAACGGTAATATAATTGCTCAGGATCATTCAAATCATCATATTTATAATTAAGTTCCAGATTATTGGTTCTCTTATTGGCTGCCTCATTGATTACTTTAAGCTGTGAGCTCAGCATATCAGACCCAATGACATACACATATTGTTTTCCTCGGTTGGCAGGATCATCCCGTCCTATCATATCAATATTAAGATCAACAACGGTATTGGCTAATGGGAAAACCGGGTTTTCAGAATAATATTCAGATCCGAACAATCCATGTTCTTCTCCAGTAACATGCAGGAACAAAACAGATCTTTTCGGCCCTTTTCCTGCTTTTTTAGCCTGCTGAAATGCCTTAGCAATTTCCATGACAGCTACAGTTCCGCTTCCATCATCGTCTGCACCGTTGTATACTACTCCATTTTTGGTTCCTACGTGATCATAATGTGCAGAAACTACAACAATCTCGTCCGGTTTTTCGCTTCCTTCAATAAAAGCTAAAATATTTTCGGAGTCAGGAAGGTTGCCTCCCCCTCTTTTTTTCATAAATTCAGATGGAACTTTCTGATAATATGAACCTAATGCTTTAGGTCCGGAAATACCCAGATTTTTATAGTAATTAATCATATACTCTCCCGCTTTCTTCTGTCCTTTACTTCCGGTATCACGTCCTTCCATATCATCTGCTGCTATGACATACAGATTTTTCTTTAGATCTTCAGCATTAATCATCTTGTACGCATTATTGAATGCTTTGCTGTGTTTTGTAGAAACAGGATGCGAAGAACTCCCATCAGATATTTTTGCCGTTCCACAGCTTGTCACTACAGCCATGGCCAATAACGGAATAAGTATTTTTTTCATAAAGAATAAATTTCTTAAAAATAACAAATTTTATTGAATTTCAAGATGAGGAATCAAAGTCACAAGACCATATATAATCTGTAATAAAATTAATAATACTTCAATTTTATACTCAATACACTGTTGAATTTTTATTATATTTGATCAAAAGACAAAATAGATGGATGAAATTGACGGATTTACTCATTATTCCTTTTTTACGGAAATGTCCGAGCTGGCAACCAGGCACGGAAGCTTTGATCTTTCTCTGGGTCTTCCCGATTTTGATATTGATGAACGCCTTAAAACTTTTCTAAAAGATGCTGCTGAAAAAGATACTTATCATTATGAACCTCTTGCCGGCAATCCCTTCCTGGTAGAAAGCATCATCCGTTTCAATGCAAAACGAACCCACAGAATTCCTATTACAGGTAAGGAAATCACTATTGTTCCGTGTGCAACCTTTGCTTTATATACTTCCCTCAAATCAATTTTAAATCAATATGATGAAGTTATTATTATCCAGCCCTCATATTACACATATGGACCTGCTGTTGCCATGAACGGAGGTATTCCTGTTTATTATGATCTTGATGTTGGCTTCACGATCAACTGGGATTTGTTTAAAAGCTGTATAAATGAAAAAACCAAAGCCATCATTGTAAATTCGCCTCAGAATCCAACCGGAAAGGTATGGAAAAAACAGGACTGGGATCAGTTGTATGAACTGATTAAAGACCGCAATATTTATTTGATATCTGAAGAAATATATGATACCTACTGCTATGACGAAGTTGAACATTACAGTTCTTTTATTCATCCCGGGCTTAGGGAAAAGACTTTCTGTATTTTTTCTTTTGGCAAGATGTTTCATACTTCCGGCTGGAAAGTCAGTTACATGCTTGCTTCCGAAGCTTTAACAGCAAAATTCCAATGCCATCAGCAGTATATTTCTTACAGCGCCAGTGCTCCTGCGCAATATGCTATTGCAAAGTATCTGAATGTATTTGATCCGGCGATCAATAAAAAGCTCATGCAGGATAAAAGGGATATTTTCAATCGTCTGATTCAGGAAACTCCCCTGCAAATGGAACAACAGGCGGAAGGAAGCGTTTTCCAGGTCGTTAATTTCAGAAATATTTCTGCAACAATGACAGATGTAGAGTTTTCAAAATGGCTTACAATAGAGAAAAAAGTGTCTTGTCTTCCACTTTCTGCATTTTATAATTCAAGGCAGAACTCAGATTATGTAAGATTTAGTTTTGCTAAAAAAGATGACCTCATTATTGAGGCTTTGGAGCATTTGAAAAGGAATCTTTGATTTATTTAATTCATGTTATCTCAAAATATAATAACAAAAGCACCGCCAAGGCAGTGCTTTTGTTTTATTGTAATGATTTTAAAGAGCCAGAACTCTTACGTCAATTCTTCTGTTTTTTGCTTTGCATTCGTCAGTATCATTAGCTTCGCATACAGGATGTTGTGATCCATATCCTTCAGCTTCTATTCTGTCTGCAGAAATACCTAACTCAAGCAGTTTAAGTTTGGCTGTCTGTGCTCTCAGATTGGATAACTTAAGATTACTATCCTCATTACCGCTATTGTCTGTATACCCTCCCAGTTTTATTTTCAGATCCGGGTAAGCATTTAAAATTTCTGACAAAGTAATCAATTGAAGTGCGGATTCTGCTTTCAAATCGCTCGAACCTGTTTCAAAATAAAGGTTTTCAATTGTGTACCATTTATTAGGATCTAAAGCTGATTTATCTTTTTGTTTCACCACATTATAAAGCTGGTAAAGCTGGCTTCCATCTCCAATGGCAATTGTTTTCCCTCCGTCCAGTTTTATTTTCTGAATATTTCCTGTTTCATACACAAAGTCTCCGCTTTCATTAAGGTGTCCTTTAATTTCTCCCGGAACTACAGCAATTATTTTGGTGTCTGCCCCTACACCTGTTGCAGCTGTAGTAATTCCTGTAAGACTTTCAATTTTTGCTTTTCTGTTCGCCTCAATTTTATCTTTATGTAAAACAGCTAAAGTAGGTGCAATCACTAAAGAAACAATAGACATTAATTTGATGAGGATATTCATGGATGGTCCGGAGGTATCTTTAAACGGATCTCCAACAGTATCTCCTGTTACGGATGCTTTATGCGGCTCTGAACCTTTATAGTAGGTCTGCCCGTTGATATCCACACCTTTTTCAAATGATTTTTTAGCATTATCCCATGCTCCTCCTGCGTTATTCTGAAACATTCCCATCAAAACACCACATACCGTAGCACCAGCCAGGAATCCACCTAATACTTCAGGTCCGAAAATAAATCCGATTAATAAAGGTGAGATGATTGCTATAGCCCCAGGCAGCATCATTTTTCTGATGGATGCATCTGTAGAAATTGCAACGCATTTTTCATATTCAGGCTGTGCTTTTCCTTCCAGAATTCCTGGAATTTCACGGAACTGTCTTCTCACTTCTTCCACCATTGCCATAGCAGCCTGTCCAACTGCTGTGATTGCCAATGATGAAAATATAAAAGGAATCATTCCTCCGACAAATAGTCCTGCCAATACATCTGCTCTGTAGATATCGATTCCGTCAATTCCTGCAATTCCTACAAAGGCAGCAAATAATGCTAATGCGGTCAAAGCTGCTGAAGCAATTGCAAATCCTTTTCCGGTAGCTGCAGTGGTATTTCCTACAGCATCCAGGATATCTGTTCTTTCACGTACTTCTTTGGGAAGCTCACTCATTTCGGCAATACCACCGGCATTATCAGCAATAGGTCCAAAGGCATCAATTGCCAGCTGCATAGCTGTGGTTGCCATCATTCCTGCTGCCGCAATAGCTACTCCGTACAGACCGGCGCAAAGATAGGAACCATAAATTCCCCCTGCCAGAACAATGATCGGAAGTAAAGTAGATTCCATTCCAACGGAAAGACCTCCGATAATGTTAGTTGCATGCCCGGTAGAAGACTGCCTTACAATACTGGAAACCGGCCTTTTACCCATGGCAGTATAATATTCTGTAATAATACTCATTAATGTACCCACAACCAATCCTACCATTATGGCACCAAACACTCCCATTTTAGTAAATTCATGGCCTCTTAGAACCATCTTTTCAGGAAGAATATAAGTTACCAGAAAGTATGATGAAATGGCTGTGATAACAATACTTCCCCAGTTTCCGAGATTTAAAGCATTCTGAACACTGGAAGTGGATGAGCCTTCGTTATCATTAATTTTAACAAATAAGGTTCCGATCATTGAAAATATGATTCCTGTTCCTGCAATCAACATGGGTAGAAGGATTGGGGCAAAACCTCCGAAAGCATCATCGGAAACGGTTTCTCTGCCTAATACCATGGTTGCCAGAACTGTTGCAACATAAGATCCGAAAAGGTCGGCTCCCATTCCCGCTACATCTCCTACGTTATCTCCTACGTTATCTGCAATCGTTGCAGGATTTCGGGGATCGTCTTCGGGGATTCCGGCTTCTACTTTCCCTACAAGGTCAGCACCTACGTCTGCCGCTTTTGTATAAATACCACCTCCTACTCTTGCAAAAAGCGCGATGGATTCAGCTCCAAGAGAAAATCCGGTAAGAATTTCAATGGTCTTTTCCATTTCATGCGAATCTACTGTGGCATCGGGTGCAAAAATCTGTTTCACAATCAGGAACAAAGCTCCTAACCCTAAAACAGCAAGTCCGGCAACCCCCATTCCCATAACAGTACCTCCTGTAAAAGATACTTTAAGGGCTTTTGACAATGAAGTTTTTGCAGCTTCTGCCGTCCTGACATTAGCCTTGGTTGCGATTTTCATCCCGATAAAACCAGCTAATGCGGAGAATATAGCTCCTACGGCAAAGGCAATCCCGATACTCCAGTGTGAGTTGGCATTGCTTGACCCCATTACAGCGAGTAAAATGGCGACTATCACCACAAAGTACATTAAGATTTTATATTCAGCCTTTAGAAAAGCCATTGCACCGTCTGCAATATGACCGCTGATTATTTTCATTTTTTCATTTCCGGCATTCTGTTTATTGACCCAGTTGCTCTGAAGAAATGTATAAAGCAAAGCTATGACACCAAAAATTGGCACTAACACAAATAGATCCATAGTTTATTATTTTATATTAAAAAATTGAGATTAGTCTTATAAATATAATGAAATTATAAACACGCAATAAAATTCACTAACAATAATCTATTATTTTGTAAATTTGTTTGTCACCATTTTTTGAATTAATTATTTATGAAAAAGATATTATATTCTTTTTTTTTATCTGCGATCATAAGCAGTTGTCAAAATAAGATTCCTACAGAAAAAGCGGAGATCCTCTATTTTGGAGGCTCTATTATAACAATGGAGGATTCCCCTGTCCAAGTTGAAGCCATAGCAGTTAAAGATGGAAAAATACTTTTTGCAGGAACAAAATCGGATGCAGAACGTTTTTCAGAGCCGGCCACTAAGATGATTAACCTCCATGGAAAAACTCTTCTTCCTGGCTTTATAGATGTTCATGGACACCTTACTTCAAGAGCCGGGATAATGGATGCCGTAGATCTATCTCCCGAACCTTATGGTACTGTAAATTCAATTAAAGATTTGCAGATTACGATTAAAAACTATCTTAAAAACAATAAATTAACAGATAATCAACCGGTTATCGGAAATGGCTATGATGATGCGATCATTACAGAGCATCGTCATCCTACAAAAACAGAACTGGACGTCATCAGCAAGACCAACCCTATTATTGTTATTCACGCTTCCGGTCATGCCAGCGTAGCAAACAGTGCTATGCTAAAACTTCTTGGAATAACAGAATTATCAAAGGATCCTGAAGGAGGCCACATCGGCAGGGATAAGAAAACAGGAAAATTGAACGGAAAATTGGAGGAAAATGCAAGTTTTACCGCATTATTAACACTAACGGAAAAAATGAGCAGAGGTAAAGATACACAGGCTCAGGCGATGGAAAATCTTATGAAAGCTCAGGATGAGTGGCTCAGCTATGGACAGACTACGATCTGTGATGGCAGAACTATGGGAGAAAGTGTTGCTCTGCTGGAGAAAGCAGCGTCTCAACACCTTCTTAAAGCAGATGTTGTATATTTTCCAGATTATGAATATTTCAAAAAGGATTTCAGCCATTTCAAATCAAAGTATATGAAGTATGAGAATCGGCTGAAATTAGCTGGGTTCAAGTTTTCTGATGATGGGTCTCCACAAGGAAAAACGGCGTGGCTGACTCAGCCTTATTTAGTTCCGCCTGAGGGCCAGTCTAAAGACTATAAGGGATTTCCCATCTTTACGGATGAAACGTTATATAACGATCTGAAAACACTTTTCCAAAATCATATAACCGCACAGCTTCATGTGAATGGAGATGCAGCAATCGATCAGGCAATACGCGTTATTAAAAGGTTAAAAGATGAAAATATTTACAAGCCGGAATTGCGTGTAACATTGATTCATGTACAAAACAGCCGCCCAGATCATATTAAAAAGATAAAAGAATTAGGTGTAATCCCCTCCTACTTTTCTACTCATGCCTATTTATGGGGAGATTGGCATTATTCAAGCGTTTTCGGCCCGGAAAGAGCTGCTTTTATAAGTCCTGCCAACTCAGCATTGAAAGCTGGAATTACTTTTACTATTCATCATGATGCCCCGGTTACGCCACCTGATCTGATTACGGCGATATATGCGGCAGTGAACAGAAAAACGCGTTCAGGAATGATTTTAGGTCCTAATGAAAGAATATCCACACTTGAAGCTTTAAAAGCGATTACCATTAACGGAGCCTACCAATTGCAGGAAGAAGATAGAAAAGGCTCTATTAAAGCAGGTAAAATGGCCGACTTTGTTATTCTGGATCAGAATCCTTTAACGATAAGCCCTGAAAATCTCAGAGATATTAAGATTCTGGAAACTATTAAAGAAGGAAATTCTGTATACAAAAGAAACTAAATCTGCTAAGGCAGAATAAAATATTCACAAAAAAAGCAGATGAAGATTCATCTGCTTTTTTGTATCCTTTAGGAAGAAAATCTTATCCTCCGAATTTATCTGCGTAGTCTGTCTGAGAAGCTTTGATCACTTTTCTAGCATGCTCAGCTCCGTAAACCTCCTGAATTCTGCATTTTGTAGGCTCATCCGGTAGGTTTTTATACGTAAGGAAATAGTGCATTAATCTTCTAACTTCTGCTTCAGGTAATTCAGCAATATCTCTGAAGTGTCCGAAAGCATGGTCGTTGATCATTACTGCAACGATCTTATCATCAGCTTCACCTCCGTCGATCATTTTGAAACCTCCGATTGGAATAGCTTCCATCAACAGACCTCCTGCATGGATATTGTGAGAACTTAAAACACAAATATCAAGAGGGTCATGATCACCCATTGTAACATCGGTAGCTCCTGATTCTACAGCAAGTCTCATCACTTCTTGATCACAGTATGTTCTTGGAACAAAACCATATAAAGCAGGGATGATATTAGAGAATTTCTGTGGTCTGTCTACCTTTAAATATCCTGTTTCTTTATCTACTTCATATTTAATAGTATCTGAAGGAACAATTTCCACAAATACGTTAACAACATTTGGCGCATCTTCTCCTGCAGAAATTCCGTGCCATGGATGTGCTTTAAAATTTGGAATCATTATTTATCTGTTATTTTTTAAGTTATTATTAAAATTTCTTTTCTTAAGTCTTCTATTGTTTCAACTATATAATCATTGCTTTCCATATAGTTCATGATGAAAATCGTTTTGAATTCATCCAGCTGAACCTCTCCTTTCAGACCGTCATATGTTTTATGAAGCAGTTCGATGATCGCATTTTTAGAGTCCACAATATTTTTCCATGAATTTTTGGTGATGTATAACTGCTGCGAGGAGTTATATTCAAATTCTTCATTGATTGTTTTTTCGGTAAGGAAAATAAACTCATGAACAGCCAGTCCCTTATCAAACCTCTGAATAAGGTTTGAAGGTTTCATTCTATCCAGAAACAGGGTCATCCTTTCATAAGAATGTGCCTTATTCTCCGAATTCGACTTCACGGTGAGTAGTTTGATTTCCTGGTTTTTAAGGGTAATGTACGAGTGTACAAATTGTCTGAGCAAAACCAGAAAAGGAATTGCAATAATCAATGCAAATGCATACGGTAGATATCCTGAAAGACTCGTCATAATTTTAGACTGCAAAATTACTAATTATTTTCCGTCTTCTAAAGAGTTTTTAAAGATATCCACTTTAGAAATCTGTATATAGATCAATGCGAGTATAATTATAAGATAAAAGCCCAGCATCATTCTGTTTACCAGAGACGGAAAAACCAAAAATCTCAGCATCACTGTTCCATAAATAAGGGCAAAAAACAAAACCTGAGCCTGATTCTTTTTATTACGGAATGAAAAATGATTAGCCAGAATAATGACAATAAAAATCAACAGAACCGGGAAATAGGAGGAGTTGAACTCCAGCATTATTTTGCTTTTGATAAAGTGAATATAATCTGAAAAGGAAAACGGATCGGGGTGTGATACAGGATAGATCTGAACTTTGGTAAACTGATTCATAAAAAGCGTAGACCACGAAACCTGATTAAAAACCTGTATTAGAAAGAAGGAAAGAAACAGATATCCATAGGATATCAATAATGGGGTTGTTGTAACCTGAAGTTTGTTTCTGTAAAGGTAAATAAGGCCATACAGAAATGAATAAAAAATAAAATACTCAGGTCTTGTCAAAATACATAACATGGCAAAGATCCCCGCAAAAAAGAAATTTTTTCTAATGATAAATACATAAAAGCTCAAAAGAAGAAGCAAACATGATAGAGAATCTGCAGAAACATGCCTGCATGACTCCGGAAGAGGTTTAAACATCGAAATTAAAATCGTGAGGATAAGGGCAAGAGGATAGTTTTTCAGAATTTTTATCAGAAAGCTGAAAATCAGAATCAGGATCAGTACGTAAGAAACAATGGAAATCAAGTAGGTAGAAGTGGAAGCACTGAAACCCAGTTTAAAGAATGACCAGTTGATAAAATTATAAAAAGGTTTCACTACAAAAAGCTGTAATTCTTCTTCATAGGCTTTGGGATTTTCTGATATTTTTTTATAATAAGAACTTTCCCCTTCTGCTACTTCTTCAGCCATGGTATCTACAGGACCTAATCCTGCAAAATCAGGACTTTTTTCTCTCAGTTCATCGTATACTTTCTGATGAATTTCTTCAATTTTCATTTCGGGATATTCTGTTTTATAAATCAGTCCCATATAAGCTTCCATATCAGTATTATAATAATGGTGGGTATACAGGTAGTATGACATGATGCATACATAGATTGAAAATATAAGAACAAAAATATTTTCCCTTTTTTTCATACGTTGATATTATAAGAATACAAATGTAAAAAAACTATCTTTCAAACCTGTATTCTTATTAAAAGCTTTTATGCTAAAGGATTATATTACAATTCAAACAATGCCGGCCTTTGGGTGACTTCATGATAACAAACACTATTTTCATCAAAGAAGTGATATACCAGACTCTTTCTTGTTCTGTTTTTATCTGTATGAGGTTCGCCTCCGTGAAGAATATTGGCATGCCAGATCAATAAATCTCCTTTTTTTGCTTTAAAGACTTCTTTCTTCAGTCCCAATTCTTTTACTTTATCTTCCAGGAAAGTTTCATAGGCTCTGTAACTTTTTTTACCTATTTTCAGGGCTGTTCCCTCATTATCGTAATCCGAATTCAGGAAATAAGGCAGTTTATGGCTTTTAGGAATATAATGCAGGGCTCCGTTGCTTTCATCCACATCTTCCAATGCGATCCAGACTCCCAGCAATCCTCCCAGAGGATAGGTAGTCATATGAATACTGTCCGAATGTGTTTTTTGCTGGCTTCCGTTGATAAAGTTGATGCTTTGGAAAAGTTTGGATTTCCCATCCAGTAAAATGGATAAAAAGTCTAACAGTTCTTTGTCACTTCCAATATTTTTAATGATTTCTGAATGGTGAATGGCAAACATCAGTTTTCCCCCATAAATAAATTTCAGCGTTCCGTCTTCCATGAGCTTATCAATTTCTGAATTGATTTGATCAGCTGTTTCCGGAGTCAGGAAGTTCCTTAGAATCAAGTACCCATTATCATCATACTGAAGAGTGCTTTCTTTATTTTCTTCTGACAACTTCTTAAAAAAAGCAGTTTCTGTCAGTTTAGCATAATCTACCCCTCTGTTGCTGGAAGGAAGATGGGCAAAATCTTTACTCGAAATACTTGAAAAATAGCGCTTATTGATACCGTATTTCTTATACAGTGGAATATTATGTTTCAACTTATTCTTTTTGAACAAGTTATAAAGCATGTATGATAATTTGTACTGACGAATCTGTTGTAACATAGCTGTTTTACTAAGGATTTTATAAAGTTACGGAATATTACTTAATTAGAACCAATCTAAACAATGCTTTTCGTCATAAAAAAGGCTTTCCTCTCATGATAAGATTGCCCAATTTTTTGAAAAGGTTCTTTTTTGAATTTTCGATAATTCCGTAAGGTCTTAATTCCGGGCGGAAGCCTCTGAAAAACTCTTCAATATTAGGTAATTCTCCCCCTTCAAAATCAAAGATATGCGTTTCGATATTTTCTTTAATAAGATGATCAATCAATACAGATGCTCCTGATAATTTGACATAATCTTTATCATTAAAATTACCTAAAAGAGCTACCATGTTGCCGTCTGAATAGGTCGCAATCACATTGACAATTTTATGCTGAAAATAAAACGCTGTGAACTTCAGATAATTTAACTTTTGAAAGCTTTCAAAAATCCTCATAAATTCATACAAATCATTGTCCTTACTGAGTCCTATCGTATTGGTTTCGATAAAAGTCTTTGCTTTGTCATAAGAAATGTTTTTAATTTCTGATTGTTTTAAAATCTCTTCATTTAACCGAAGCTTTCTTTTTCTCTTGGGAGAATAGTTGGCATATACTTTTTCATAAGCATCCGGATACAATAAAAAGTTTTTTTTGATTCTCATCTTTGTACGAAGCTGGTTTACATCATTAAACGGATATGCTCTGATCATGTAATTTTTCTCCAGATATTCTAAAAAAGCCTCATTAAGCTCTACATCATCTTTAGCGGAAAAAACACCGAGCTGCTGGCAAAGTTTCGGATTATGAACAATTTTCATCCCATATTTTCTTACAAAAGGAACGGGCATTACTGCTTCATAATCTTTGTAGACCAGAATTTCCCATGGCATTGTTGAAGTAGTATCCAGAAAAACTTTTGCAGCAGAATATTTTCTTTGTTCGGAATTTTCTAAACACTGAGCATATTTTACAAAATCAATTTCATGGTATTTTAATCTTCTAATCATAATAATCCTGCGTCTGAGAAACTGAAATAGGTATCCTGCGTGATAATAAGATGGTCCAGAAGCTGAATACTTAATGTATTTCCAGCTTCTTTTATTTTTTGTGTAATACTGATATCTTCCCGGCTTGGCTTTAAACTGCCGGAAGGATGATTGTGGGCAATGATAATGCCTGTTGAAAAATGATCTAATGCTGTTTTATATAGAATTCTAACATCTACAATAGACTGGCTTATTCCACCCTGTGTCAATTGCGAAACATGAATTACTTTATTGTTATTATTCAGGAAAATAGCCCAAAATTCTTCTGTTCTTAGATCAGAAAGCTGGTTTCTAAGAACGACATATGCATCACGACTATTACCGATAATGGGTTTTTCAGGAATTTCCTGCACGGCTCTCCGTCTCCCGATTTCTAAAGCAGAAATAATCGAAATGGCTTTTGACTCTCCAATCCCTTTAAATTTCATCAGGTCTTTAGCGGAAAGTAAGCTAAGCTGATGCCAATTGTTATTAACGGAAGTTAAAATTTTCCGTGCCAGTTCCAGAGCATCTTCTTCCCTATTCCCACTTCCCATAATAATAGCCAGCAATTCAGAATCAGAAAGTGAGCTTTTACCTTTCTGTAAAAACTTTTCTCTGGGTCTGTCATCTTCGGCAAGGAGTTTTATGGCCATGGAAAAATAAATTTTAAATGAATAGTATCAATTAATAGAAAGCATATAAAATCACCGGTTTTGCCGATTGATCAATATATTTTGCTGTTTCTTTAAGAGCATTTACGGAAAGCATCGGACACCCTAAGCTCAGGCATGCAGGAGTCTGAGATTCTACATCCGGAATACATCCGTAAGAATGAAGAACAATTGCCCTTTGCATGGCATTGCTATTTGTAGAGTCCAGACCTTTTAAACGATATGCTTTTCCGAATTTTCCTACATAGCTTTCTCCAATAGCATATTTTCCAAGAGATGACTGATAGGAACCTTCAACATTGCTGAATTTCAAAGCATCTGATCTTGGGATAACAGAGCCTGAACCATGAGATACAACAGCCTGCTGTACAATGGTATTCTTTTTCAGATTATAAATGAAATATCGATATTTTCCGGAAGGAATTTTAAAGTTAATAAAAACAGCCAGTTCCTGGTTGTACTCTTTTCCTTTGATATAATTTTTAATCTCCGAAATCCTTGTCTGAGGTACATCCGAATAAGTCAACTGCTGGGATTCAGCTTTTGAACAGGAAATTAAAATTATAAAAAGAAAAATAAAGTATTTCATCATCCGGTGTTGTATACTTTTACTCTATAATCATTCCGTCTTTCATGACCAGCTTGCGATCTGTAATTTCTGCAAGATTCGGGTTGTGGGTTACAATAACAAATGTTTGGTTGTATTTGTCTCTCAGATCAAAAAACAATCTGTGAAGATCATCCGCATTCTTGGAGTCCAGGTTTCCTGTAGGCTCATCTGCAAAAATAATTTTTGGTGAATTGATTAAAGCTCTTGCTACTGCAACCCTTTGTGCTTCTCCACCTGAAAGCTGATTCGGTTTATGCTGCAATCTTTGTTCTATTTTTAAATCTTCAAATAAAGCATAAGCTTTTTCAATCGCTTCTTTTTCATTGGCTCCGGCAATTTTCGTTGGAAGCAACACGTTTTCCAGTGCGGTAAACTCAGGAAGAAGCTGATGAAACTGAAATACAAAACCGATATTCTGATTTCTGAACTTTGACAGCTGTTTGTCATTCATATTAATAAATGACTCTCCTGCTATTTCTATTTCAGTATCATATTTGTTTGATTGGCTAGGATGATCCAGCGTTCCTAAAATCTGCAGCAATGTAGATTTACCCGCTCCTGATTCTCCTACGATAGAAACCACCTCGCCCATTTTGATGTGAATATCGACTCCTTTCAGTACTTCTAAATTCCCATAAGATTTATGGATATTTCTTGCTTTAATCATGATTCAAAAATAGT
>JASLCD010000016.1 GCA_030146295.1 Chryseobacterium sp. | reverse complement strand
TTTTACCGTCAATGATCTTTACAAAAGTTTCAGGAGAAAAAAATACAAAAAAATCTTTATAAAAAACTTTATACTTCGCATTTGAGTGATAAAAAATTTCTTCTAAGGTTAAATTCGTCTCTATCTTCGTTTTTCTGGTATAATTTACTAAATAAGAGTTTCCTAGACGAATATTTTTCTGAACTTTATCAAAACCTATTTTGAAACTTTCCAACGTTTCGGGGAAAGATTTCCAGGCTACTTCTTTATCTAGCGCAGGGGACTCTTTTGTGTTTGAAAACTCTTGAAAATCAATAATTAAACCTGATTTTTCGATCTCGTGTTCCTGATAGATTTCAACATTCTCTGAGAGAAAGTCGATCACGAAAAAATAGGGAACTTTCTGAAGAGAAAGCTCGTCCATTTCCATAAATTTTTGATGATTCACTGAAAACATTCTGCAAAAATAATTATTGATGTTTACTTTTGCATAAATTTTTTATGATGCAGAACAAATATCCTCAGAAACCGGGACTAGATTTTATATTGAAGCAGGCTTTTTTTTATTGGAATAAAACACTGGTTTTTCAGTTGATGTTTTCCATCATCTTTTTTGGAATATTGCTTACTGCTGTCATGCTTTTTGGAGCGAAGTATGATGTTTTCTCTTACAACAAAGAATTGGAGGAAGCATTTTTGCAAGGTACTAAAGTGTATCTTAAAAAAATGGAAGCAATAGTAGCTACCGAAAATTATCAGATGTTTACACTAGCTATTTTTGGGACCACAGCCTTTCTGTATCCACTGAATCTCGGGATGTTTCAGATCTTCAGGAAAATTGATCTTAAAGAAAATATTGTGATCGGGGATCTGTTTGCAGGATACAACGGACTCAACTTTTTTAAATATGTCGGGTATTTTCTTTTCTGGTTCTTTATTTACAGATTTACAATTCCTACTATTGTTTTTGCGATAGTTTGGGTTGCTGTGACGCTGTTTGTAGCCCCTCTGATGTTTTTTACGAATAAAAGGATATTTGAGGCCATTTCTTTGAACTTTAAAGCGTTGAAAATGTATTTTGTAGAAATAATGGTCTGTGTTACCGTTGCTTTTCTATTTAAGTATCTGGGTTTTGCTTTGTTTTTAATAGGAGGGCTTTTCACATTTCCCTTTTGGAATGCTATGATCTACTCACTTTATAAAACAGTTTTTTCAGAGAAAAGTTAAAATTCATTCGTGTTTAATATGATTTTTTACTAAAAAAAACTAATTTTGGTAAAATCATTAAATATTTAAACTATGTCTGAATTTAACGAATTTGATCAGCAAGGCTCTGTGCCAAATAGAGATACGGGGTCGATTATTTCTCATGCCTTTGAAATGTATAAAGGTGTTTTCGGTTACGGAATCGTAGCAATGATTATTTATCTGCTTGGAGGGTCTGTTATTCAGATGCTTACCGGATTTGATTCTGCTTCTATCGTAGAAGATATGAAATCTTCAGGAGGTGACTTCAATTATTGGAGTGCTCCGGGGCTTCCTTTGTATATGGGAGCTTCCAGTCTTTTCGGTCTTTTATTATCTCCTTTGTACGTAGGATTGATTTACATGGTGAATAAATATAATACCAAAAGTCCTATTGAGTTTTCTGATCTATTCATCGGATACCGTCAGAATTTTGTAAATATATTGATCTACAGTCTTCTATCTGGGATTATTTCTTCAGTTGCTCTTGCATTGTGTGTGCTGCCTATCATTTTTGTATATCCTTTCCTTTTATTAGGATATCCTATACTGTTATTTGAAAATGCTTCAGCTACAGATGCTTTAGGGAAATCTTTCAATATTGCTAAAGAAAACTATGGAGTTTTCTTACTAACCGGATTCTTAGGATTCCTGATCTCTATTGCAGGGGTTATTCTTTGCGGAATTGGGGTTATCTTAACCGCTCCGTTTATTATGATTGTAATGTACTCTACATATTGTGCTTTCTTAGGAAAACCAAGACAAATTATGTACAGTAAATAAAATATAAAATACATGATGAATAAGGACAAACAAATAAGCAGTGTTGCGATAAAGCAGATGTCTTTGCTGGCCATTATTATTGTGCTGGCAGGCTTGATCTGTTTTAATCTGGCATTGTTTATTCCCTCTGTTTTGGGGGCAATCACCATTTATGTAGTCTGCAGAAAGTATAACTTTTACCTGCAGGAAGAAAAAAAATGGAAGCCTTCCCTTGCAGCATTTGCATTAATGTTTGCGAGTCTTATTGTTCTTATTCTTCCTATCTATTTTATTGCCGATCTGATTATTGATAAACTGGGAAATGCACAGGCTTATATGGCTAAGTTTAATATTTTCCTTGATAAAATACATTCTTATATATTTTCCAAAACAGGATTTGATATTCTGAGCAAAGAAAATATGGCAAAACTGAAAGATAATGTAGGAAAGTTTTCTACTTCAGCAGTCAGCGGGACTTTCAATACGCTTACAGTAGTGATGTCCATGTATTTTATTCTGTATTTTATGCTGGAAAGGCCAAGACTCTTTGAAAAAATCCTTACTTCTTCCGCACCGTTGAAGAGATCCAATATTTCTTTGATAGGCGATAAAATGAGAAAACTGATTATGGCTAATGCTATCGGGATTCCGGTTGTAGCAGTAGGACAGGGGATTGTAGCGCTTATCGGATACCTTATTTTTGGAGCGCCGGGAGCAATACTTCTTTTTGCATTAACAGCTGCTGCTTCAGTAATTCCTGTGGTAGGAACAGCTATTATATACGTTCCGGTATGTATCTTTATGATCGCTGAAGGAAATACAGGTCAAGGTATTGGCTTAGCAATCTATTGTGTTGTTGTGGTAGGTCTTACGGATAATCTTCTTCGCTTTACGCTTTTAAAGAAACTGGAAAATATTCATCCTTTGAATACGGTATTCGGAATTATTATGGGAATGAACCTTTTTGGCTTTATGGGACTTATTTTCGGACCTATTCTGATCTCCCTGACCCTTCTTCTGGTTCAGGTGTATAGAAATGAATTTTCGGATGAAGAAACACCTCCGGATTTGGAACTTCCCGGTCAAAATGACCTTGAAGAAAAATTAATTTAATTATATAAAAGTGGAAGGACTGAATCCCGAAATATTAAAAGAAATCTGTGTGATGAAAATGCCATTCGGTAAATACGAAGGAACGGTTTTGATTGATCTTCCTATCAGCTACCTGGAATGGTTCAACAAAAACGGAATGCCAAAGGGAAAACTGGGAATGCAGCTTTCAACAGTTTACGAGATCAAATTAAATGGTCTGATGGATCTTTTGACTCCCATCAGGGCAGCGGTAAGAAACGGATTGTAAAAATTATATAAACCAATCTCGGTATAAAGTTTCGGCGGCATCAAAGATGCCGCCGAAATTTTTTTATATCACTGCTATTAAGCTTTTAAAGCTGCAATTTCATCTCTCAGCTTGGCAGCCTTTATAAAGTCAAGGTTTTTTGCCGCAGCTTCCATTTCTTTCTGCTTCTGAGAAATCATTTTCTCTATGTCTTCACTTGCATAAGTGGCCTTTGTTTCAGCAACTTTTTGAAGAATTTCCTTTTGTGTATATTTTTCATCCGGGAAATCCTTACTTCTTCCTACAAGATTTTCAGAAATCTTTTTATTTAATGCTGTTGGTTTCAGACCATGATCGTTATTATACTGCATCTGTTTAGCGCGGCGGTATTCGGTTTCATCCAGAGTAGCCTGCATAGATTTGGTGATTTTGTCAGCATACATGATTGCCTTTCCGTTCACATTCCTTGCAGCACGTCCCACGGTTTGAATCATCGATCTTCTGCTTCTCAGCATTCCTTCTTTATCAGCATCAAGAATGGCAACCAGTGAAACCTCAGGTAAATCCAATCCTTCTCGTAATAAATTAACTCCGATAAGCACATCAAAAAGCCCTAAACGAAGATCCTGCATGATCTGAATACGTTCCAGCGTTTCAACATCGGAGTGGATATATCTTGTTCTGATTCCAAATTTGATGAAGTATTTCGTAAGCTCTTCCGCCATTTTCTTCGTTAAAGTGGTTACCAGGACTCTTTCATCAGCATCAGATCTTTTATGGATTTCCTCCATCAGATCATCAATCTGGTTTAATGAAGGTCTTACCTCGATAATAGGATCAAGAAGCCCTGTAGGGCGGATAATCTGCTCTATATAAGCTCCTCCGGTTCTCTCAAGTTCGTAGTCTGCAGGAGTTGCGGATACGTAGATTACCTGATTTTGTATCGCTTCAAATTCCTCAAATTTCAAGGGTCTGTTATCCATAGCTGCAGGAAGTCTGAATCCATACTCTACCAATGCTTCTTTGCGGCTTCGGTCACCTCCATACATTGCATGAACCTGTGGAACCGTTACATGGCTTTCATCAATAACCATCAAAAAGTCTTTAGGGAAATAATCAATCAGGCAGAAAGGTCTTGTGCCCGGAAGACGGCCGTCCAGATATCTCGAATAGTTTTCAATTCCTGAACAATAGCCAAGTTCCTTAATCATTTCAAGATCCAGTTCTGTTCTTTCCTGAAGACGTTTTGCTTCTAATGGTTTTCCAACAGAGCTAAAGAAATCAACCTGTTTTACCATATCGTCCTGAATCTCTTTAATGGCACCGTTTAAGGTCTCCTTGGAGGTGACAAAAAGATTGGCAGGGTAGATTTGTATCTGATCAAAATTGTCTTCTACATTCCCTGTAACTGGGTCAAAGCTTTGGATCTTTTCAATTTCATCTCCAAAAAACTGAATTCGGATAGCATTGTCCGTATAAGCAGGGAACACATCAATGACATCTCCTTTTACACGGAATGTTCCTCTTTGAAATTCATTTAATGTTCTGGCATATAATGCATTTACCAATGAATGAAGAAGCGCTGTTCTGGTCACTTTTTCACCAATCGCAATGGAGATTAAAGATTTATGAAATTCTGTAGGATTTCCGATACCATAAATACAGGAAACGGATGCTACAATCAAAACGTCTCTTCTTCCTGAAAGAAGACTTGCGGTTGCAGAAAGACGCAGTTTTTCAACTTCTTCATTGATGCTCAGGTCTTTTTCAATATACGTTCCTGTTGTCGCAATATAAGCCTCAGGCTGGTAGTAATCATAGTAGCTTACAAAATATTCCACAGCATTCTCCGGGAAAAACTCTTTAAACTCCATGAAGAGTTGGGCAGCAAGAGTTTTATTGTGTGCCAGAACTAAGGTTGGACGCTGAACATTTTTTACAACATTAGCAACCGTGAAGGTTTTTCCGGAACCGGTAACCCCAAGAAGCGTTTGATATTTCTCACCGATCTCTATTCCTTCGGTAAGTTTTTCAATAGCTTGAGGCTGATCCCCGGTAGGTTTATATTCTGATTGAAGCTTAAAATCCATAGAAAAGAATGTATACAACAAAAATACGAAAGAAATT
>JASLCD010000013.1 GCA_030146295.1 Chryseobacterium sp. | reverse complement strand
CCGGACGGGACTCGAACCCGCGACCTCCGCCGTGACAGGGCGGCATTCTAACCAGCTGAACTACCGGATCAATTTTTTAAGGTAAATTGACAAAACTTCTGCAATCCGGATGAGATTTGTACTTTTCAGAAAAAGCTCTATCCATCTGCTTTAAGATGCTCTCTTATTTAGTAAATCAGTGAATAAATCACTTAATAAACAATCTAAGAGCGTTTGTTTTTAACTGGTGCAAATATATAGCTTTTTTTAGTTTTTCCAAAGAAACCTAATCCTTTTCTTTCAAAGCTATTGGTAAATCACACATTTTCAAATATAAAAAATTCAGATATAACTACTCTTAACCCTCTTTTTAACAAGTTATGCTTAGAATATTTAAGAAAGCCGACTTATAAAAACACACACAAAATCAACATTCTTAATACTTTAAAAATATACATTTAATATCTAATTCTAAGATGATAAATTCACCGTACTATTAAACATCTCAGATATTTTTAAGTATAAACTCTAATCACACTACAAACTTTATTAAATTTTGGGCACATTATCTGTGCTTATTAAAGATGAGTGAAAAAGAATACTTCTCTAATTGAATACTCAACTATTTATTTCAATATCCTGAATTATCCAGCTTGTCTTAAAAAGATTCATGCAGGAATGGAGTTTCCGATACATTTTATCTTCTATATCGGAATATAGAATGTATTCAAAATTTCACCAGACATACATTCCCTCTTTTTTACGCTTAATTCTATAAAATTAAGTCACATTTGTAAGAGATCCGGGTGATACTTTACTTCTCCACCATAGATAACAACTCCATAAAATACCTGACTCTCTCTTAGACACACTCTACCATATACTAAATAATCGGATTAAGAAGATATGATAGTTTGTCATTCCCTTAAAGTGGTAACTCTAGAATAAAATTATCCTAAAACCGAATATTCTGCCTTACTTGGAAATAACTCTATCATAACTTTCGCAATCCTTTCTCTCTCATTATCCGACAGATTAGATCCTGAAGGCAGACATAAGCTACTTTCGAAAAGGGTTTCTGCTACTTTTTCTCCATAATATGGTGCATCTTCAAACACAGGCTGTAAGTGCATAGGCTTCCAGATAGGTCTGGATTCGATATTATCCTTCAGAAATGCCATACGTAAATCTTCACGTGATTTTGATGACTTTGTTTCATCTATTGTAATAACAGACAACCAATGATTACTGTAAAAGTCAGCTGTTGGCTCAGAAAGCAATTCTACGCCATCTATTTTTTTACAAATTTCAGCGTAAAAATCATGCATTTTTCTGCGGCCATTGACCCTATCTCTCAAAACTTCCATTTGTCCACGCCCGATACCAGCACTGATGTTACTCATTCTGTAGTTATACCCGATATGTGAATGCTGATAATGCGGAGCATCATCCCTTGCCTGTGTTGAAAGAAATACAGCTTTATCTTTATCTATCTGGGAATGGCATACTAAGGCACCTCCTCCTGATGTCGTAATGATTTTGTTACCATTGAATGATAAAATACCAAAACGTCCAAAAGTACCACAAGCCCTTCCTTTATACTGAGAGCCCAAAGATTCAGCAGCATCTTCAATTAAGGGAATATCATATTCCGTAGAAATTGATAAAATTTCATCCATTTTTGCCGGCATCCCGTAAAGGTTGACCACAATAATTGCTTTCGGCTTTTTACCTTTTGCCATTCTGTCTTCTATAGCCTGCTTCAACGCTTTAGGACACATGTTCCAGGTATCTTTTTCAGAATCTATAAAGATAGGTGTAGCCCCCAGATAGACAATAGGATTAGCAGAAGCAGAAAATGTCATAGACTGACATATAACTTCATCACCATGCTCCACATTACATTCTACTAAAGCCAGGTGTAATGCTGCTGTTCCTGAGGAAAGCGCGGCTACCTTTACTTTTTCATTCAAGAAGACCTCTAGATCTTCTTCAAAACCATCCACATTTGGTCCTAGAGGGGCGATCCAGTTTGCATCAAACGCCTCATTAATGTACTTTAATTCGTTTCCTCCCATATGGGGAGAAGACAACCATACTCGTGATTTCATATTTTACTATTCTAAATTTTTAAACTTCTACTTTTTATTATTCTTCCAGGATTGCCAACAACAGTACAGCCATCCGGTATATCGCTAATAATGACCGTTCCGGCACCAATGGTGCACCATTTTCCGATTGTTATTCCCTGTATCACACTGGCTCCGATTCCTATGTGAGTTCCTTCTCCTACGTATACATTACCTCCCAATGCAGCATTTGGAGAGATATGTACAAAATCTTCAAGGATACAATCATGATCAATTGAAGCATTTGTATTGATGATACTATGTTTTCCGATTCTTACTAATGCATTAATAGTAGCACCGGGCATTACAATAGTTCCTTCCCCTATTTTTACCCTTTTGGACACGATGGCCTTGGGATGAAAAAGGGTCATATAATTGAACTGTTCTTCCTGCTCAACGATTCTTTTCCGTACCCTGTTATTCCCTATAGAAATAATGACATCAATATTATGTTGCGGAATTTCGTTAAGAACAGGATAGTTTAATACTTTCTCTTTCATTAAATTCTCATCAATGAAAGCCTCAATACTAAAACCATTCTCTTCAGCTACTTCAGCCACTACCTTTCCATGACCGCTTGCTCCGTATAAATACATGATCTGTCTACCTTTTTTTAATTAATTATTTCCCTTAAAAGCTTCTACTGTAGCTTGCTCTGCCTGGTTTATTCCTTCTCTTATTATTACTTTTTTTAAAGTAAGAAGGATGACCTTACAATCTGTTACGAAGGACAGGTTGTCTACATACCATACGTCCAGTTCGAATTTCTTTGTCCAGGAGATGGCATTTCTCCCGTTCACCTGTGCCCAACCCGTAATTCCGGGACGTATCATGTGCCTGCGTCTCTGAGATTCGCTGTATAAAGATAAGTATTGTGGCAACAGAGGTCGTGGCCCTATAATTGCCATGTCCCCTTTCAATACATTGATCAATTGCGGAAGCTCATCCAGGGAAGTCTGACGTATAAAACTTCCAACCTGAGTCAGGCGTTCCGAATCTGGTAAATAATTGCCCTGCTCATCTTTTTTATCGTTCATTGTCTTAAACTTGATGATGTTGAATATCTTCTCATTTAATCCTGGCCTTGCCTGAACAAAAAACGGTTTCCCCTGATTGGCAAAGTACAATAAAACCATTACAATTATAAAAACCGGTGCCAGGATGAGAAGCGCTATTAACGCTATCAAAAAATCCAGAACCCGTTTGAAAAAAAACTTATACACGATATTCTCTTTCTTTAATCAATTTATTATATTCACTTAATATGGCATTCCAAATCACTGACTGCTCGAATCGATCTTCAATCATCGGTCGTGCATTTGTTTTAAGTGCCTGAAAATAATCTTTGTCCAGAATCATTTTCTCCATTTCAGCTCGGAGACTATCACTATCTTTTACCGGAACAATGACTCCATTATGATTTTCTACTATGATTTCATTGCATCCATTGATATCGGAAACTATACTTGGCAATTCCATTGCTCCTGCCTGCATCACTACATTAGGAAATCCTTCCCGATAACTAGGGAAAACCAATGCATCAGAAATCGCAAAGTAAGGGCGAACATCTTTCTGAAAACCTACAGAAATGATATCCGGGTTATTTTCAATTTCACTTAATGTATTTGAATGTAACGGGTCCAGCTCCTGTTCCAGAGGACCTACCAATAATAATTTTGAACTCTGCTGATTTTCTTTTTTATTTAAATCAGAAAAGGCTTTTATAAGTTCATTAATTCCTTTGTCTCCTACTAAACGACCTACAAACACAAAAATGAAATCTGTGTCTTTTATTTTTAATTCTTTTTTTAGAACTTCTTTCTGCTCTTTGGTGATATTTTCAGGTGAAAAGTAATCCAGATCAATTCCATTCACATTTCCGTTTCCGAGCACCTTTAATGATTTTGAAGTGATCTTGTAATCAATTAAATCCTTTTTAACACCATGTCCTTCAGGGTAAATATGAGTAGCAGCACTGCATAACAACTGATCCATCTTTATAAGCAGCTTCTGCACAACCCCCTTTCTCGTAGGAAAAATAAGTCCTGTAAATGTATGGATCCGGATAGGTACCCCGGCAATTCTGCCTGCCAGCATGGTCAAAAGGCCAGCTTTAGGGGTAATAGAATGCACAATGACAGGTTTTTCTGCTTTTAAAACTTTATATAACCGATAAAGAGAAACCACATCTTTTACAGGACTGATCCCTCTTTCCATCTCCACACCAATTGTTTTTATCCCTTCCCTCTGCTTTACTTCATCAAGTAACTCACCTTCAGACGAAATTCCCACGATTTCATAGAACTCGCTTAAGAACTTCAATTGTCCTTTTAACAGTACGTTTAAAGACAATGGTATGGTTGATGTCCGAATAACTTTCATATTAGTATAAAGATTGAATATCTTTTATTAACCTGTTTCTGCTTTCAGTAACCAATCTCATGGACTGATCCAAATTCGATTTTATCTGATCGTACTCTGAAATAGCCTTATCAAACATTTCAATCAGCAGATCCGGCTGTACATCCTGAATCTGAACAACATAATCATCCAGATTAAAATCTCCCATTATTCCTAATGCTTTGTTACCACCATATCCAATGGCAATGGACGGAACCAGCGAAGTAAGTGAAAATATAATAGAATGAAAACGCGTACCCACGAAAAAATAAAAGTTAGAATATACTGCTTTCAGTACATCGCAGGATAGATTTTCATTGATCCAGATGATATTAGGATCTTTAACTATATTGAGCAGGTCTCTGATTGCATTACGGTCATCTTCATGGGAATTGGGACCCAATGACTGATTACACAATGCTACTTTATATCCTTTGTCCAATAAATGTTGTGTAAGTTTCGCCACAGAATCAATGTATTTTTTGTACAGAGCTTCGGGATTGGACAAGCCAGGAAAACGCCAAGGACGGATTGTAACTCCTACGATTTTGTCTTCTGCTGACAGATTATATTTCTTTAATATCTTTACCGCTTCGTCCTGACTGCCTTTTTCAAGGAAAAATCCAAGATCCATTTCTACAGGTATATTTTTTTCCAATAATTGACTTAAACTTTTTGAAGAAACATTTTCACGGGCATATACCAGATCCAACTGGTTGAATACAGAGCGTACCTGCTGTTTCACCGTTAATCCTATGAAAGGTCCATATGAGTTAGGTAAAAAAACCACCTTTTTACCCAGTGCTTTAGCCAGTCTTACATAAAACAAGAAATACCACATCAGGTATGGTGCCGTTTTTTCACCATAAGCATGGATAAAACCACCACCCTTTACAAAAATGGTTTTCGCATCATGAAACTGCTTAACAGTTCGGTAGGTTTTATCATCAAATGATTTCTTTACTTTCTCAAGATCATTACAGATCTTGATCAGATATCTTGTATTCTTAAAGTCAATACCTGCATTTCTTATCTGTTTTAAAAGTTCAAACTTTGATTCTTTAATATGTTCGTCAGATTTATGCTGTCCTCTGCGGGGATGCTTCAGAATATTATCCAGTAATTTAAAACCGTGCTCTTCAGATTGTTTACACAGTAATTCTCTTTCTTCAGCATTCTCACCTGCGTCCAAGATATATACCTCATCATAAAGCCCGGTATCTTTGGCAAGTCTCCAGCTTTCCCAAACGAGAGCCTGGTCACCTTTATTTAAATCTGTTACTCCAGGTACTATTATAGCGTTCATTCTAACTTAATTTTCCTTGTTTTATCCTATTCGTATTTTGCTTTACCTTATAATTGATATAGACATTCAGTGCTATTCCGAAGGGAATGGCGATAAATGTATACAGCTTATTGGGTGAGTCTTTGAAAAAATTCCATTTTTTTGCAAAAAGACTCGATGATATATAATGTATTGAATTTTTAAGTACTATTTTTTTGTTGATCCCATACTTTATTTTAATCTTTCTGTATTCCATAAATGAATTGGGACTGTTCTTATATCTTTTATACAGCCCATTGGACAATCCGTCCTGCTGGTATTCTATGATACAGTATATTTCATTTGAAAGCAAAAATTTATAATCCTGATCGATCAGTGTAAATATCCAGCTTACCTCATGAAAAATTTCATTTTCAAAGTAGGGGTATGGCAGATACTTTTTATAGATCTCCGTATCAAAAATGTATTTCTTATCCCCCTTTATCTTATAATGATCTACCAGTTCTGAATACGTAGTCTCTTTGACATCTGGTAAATATTCTCCAGCCACATTACCATCTTGGTAGGCATCTAAACCAATGATCCCTGCAGAGTTAGCTTTTTTATTAGCTTTCCAGAACTTCAATATTTTCTCAACAGCATCATCGGGTATATAATCATCGGAATCTATACAGGTAAACAACTCTGTATCAATATAATTCAAAGCTAAAATCTGTGCTGCCAGCTTCCCTTTATTCTTCTGATAATAGTACTGGATCTCAATATTATTTTCTCCAATCCATTTTTCGACCTGAACAGAGGTGTTATCACTTGAGCCATCATCTACAATAATCCATTTAAAGTCTGAAGAACTTTGGCTGCATAAGGACTCATAAAGCTTCATAAGAGTTTTTTCCCTATTGAAGGTCGGTGTAAAAATCGTTATTGCCTTCATATGTTCCCCAGTTTTTTAAAGATTTTACCAAACTCTTCTACCTGGTTTTTCTTATCATAGTTATGGATGATAAGTGCTTTTCCGTTATTGGCAATGAACTGGTATAACTCTTTATCATTATAAAGTTTATAGATGGCCTCATAATAATCATCTACATGGTTATGTGTAGCAATATACCCTGTAAAATTGTTCAGAATATAATCGGTAACTCCTCCCACAGGATTGGCGATCACCGGCATTCCAAATGCCAAAGCTTCCATGATAACCCTTGGTAATCCTTCTGTATCAGATGGGTGTATAAGGATATCACTATTTTTAAAAATGCTGTATGGATCTTTCTGATTGAGCAGCAGCTCTATATGATCGTCCAGCTGGTATTGAGTAATCTCATTCCTGATCTTCTTCAGGAAATTTTCTGATACGGGTGTGTCGTACACAGCTCCCATGAGTATCATTTTAAAGTTGATCTTATTTTCCTTTAACTTCTTTGCCAGGGAAATGGACAAATCCTGTCCTTTTGCAGGTAAAAAACCTCCACAATGCAGAATCACCATTGGATCACCATCTTTACGCTCTTCCCTTTCTTTTTTATATCGGTCGACCTTGGTTAAATCAATAGCATTAGGTACTACAAAAATTTTCTCCAGAGGTGCAAGACCTCCTGTAAAAATGGCCTGTCTTGTAGACTGCGAAACTCCAATGAAATAATCCGAATTATATTTGAACATAAGTTTTTTTAAAAAACCTATGGAATTATAAGCGAACCAGCCCCTTGCAAAATAAGCGATCTTATAGTCATTTCCTTTTTTTAAGATTGAATTGGTTTTAATATTATTAACAATTACGACATCTGGTTTAAAAGTATTTTGAAATTTCTTAAATTCTTTCTTCAGTTTGATCCAGTCCAATAAAAACAAAGTGATATTGACACCAATTTTAAAGGGATTTTTTGAACTGAAAATAGCAATAGGGCTATCATTTTTCTTTAAAATCTGGATCGGAATTTGGTTAGCCTGTACATCTTCAACAAATTCACTGCAGCTACCCCAAAAATCTACTATTACCGAATTATGCCCCTCTTCATTGAGTCGTTTCGCCAATTCTATCGTACTTTTACGAGCGCCACCATGAATTTGAACGGCTTCAAGGAAAATTATATTCATTTTTATATCACTTTCATTATTAATATATAATCAGATAAAAATTGAGTTATATGTTTTTTAAATGCTAATCAGATCAACAAAATAAGTGCAATATTTTCACAGCATTACGCCAGAAAATACTGTCATTATTTCAATTTATAAAAAGGATTTTTTCAGATCTGTGTGTTCAGTGATCAAACGCGATAAAGTAAATTTATCTTTAAAATAATACATTTACGTAAATAATTAGTTACAATAATTATATTATGAATAAGTTTTTACTATATATAACAAATATACAAAAATTTAATATATCACAAATAGTTGAATCAAAGTTAACATAAATTTATAATTAACATAAAGATTATCTGTCTTAAAAATTGTTTAAAAAGCTATGTATGATTTCATATTCCAGATTCACCTTAGCTTCGTGCCAATTCAGGTCTGCATCATAAAATCCCAGACAACGGTCATAAACAAACGGCTGGAATCCATAGCTTATTTCTACCATAAGAGGCTGATCTTCCGAATCAAATATAAAATCGTAAGCAACACTTACCATATTTAGCTTTTGGGCGGTTTTGAAAGCAATATCTACTGCCTCAAGATTGAACTCCCCGGGGGCGAATTCAAGCATTCCACTTCCTGAAGCCCTGAAATCATTATCTCTTGTATTTCTTTTCAGATAATAGCATTTGGCACCAATTACTATAAGTCTTATATCATATTTCAGACCGGGAATAAACTCCTGAAAATACACATAGTTTCTCTGCTTTGGAAACACTTTGTATTGTTTGTCTACAAATATTCCTTTGAAACCCCACTTGATAATTCTCAGAAAATTGTGTCTGTTTTTCTGTCTCCAAAATCTTTCAATTGTATCGGTAAAGACGGTCCAGGAATCATAAGCAGGAAATCCTCCGTTAAATGCTTTATTTACCAGTTTACTTGCCTGATTTTTTGTTTTCACCAGCTTTACATTGATAGAACCTGCCCCTCCTTTGAGCTTAAAAACTTTAGGAAATGTCGTCTTTTCTATATAGTTATCTGCTTCCTCTTTATGATAGAAAACATCTGCTTTTACCAATGGTACTTCCAATGCTTCCAGAAGATATTTTTGTGCTACTTTATCATCAAAGTGCCAGTAAGACTCTTCGTTCGGATATGTTTTGATCCCGATCTGATTCACGGATCTGAACAAATTTTTTGCATGCAGCATATCTTCAAAATAATTCTGATTGAAATGCCACATAAAATGGGTCGCCTTATTATCTTTGATTTGCTTAATGATATCATTATCAAAAGCATTTACCAGCAGATAAGGTATATTGTTTTCTTCCAAGTATTCTATCCAGCGGTCAGAAAAACTTCCTTTACGATGGTGTATTGCTACCTTCATTCTATCCATATTGTTTAATCACTTTAAACGAGTCCGTTCCGTATATACTTTTTGCAGGAACCTCTCCTTTTACTACACTTCCGGCCATAATCACAGATCCTTCTCTGATAATGGTTCCGCCTAGTATGGTTACATTTGATCCAATCCATACATTATCTTCCACGATCACCGGCTTTCCTTCGTCAGCGATTGTAAGCCTGTCAATAGGATGATCCATAGCCAGTATATGTCCGTTGGAATCTATAATATTGGTATTAGCCGCAATAAGGCAATTATTACCAATCTGAATTTTTTTTACAGCATGAATGCATGTTCCATGTATTCTGCAGTTTTCACCAATAATAATCTCAGCCTGAGGTCTGTCTGCCAACAGCTTACATGCAGAATGCATATTGATATGATATTTCTTTTTTGATGAATTTATCAGCGTATTTTTTCCTATTACTATTCTGGCATCCTGATGTTTAAAAATCATAGGTGTACCTTTAAAATGTACCTTTCCTAAAAAAGATATTCCTTTTAGTTTTTTATAATAGCTGTTCAAAAACAAGTTCAGAACCTTATTATTAATTTTTTGTAGCATCATTTTTCAACCATTTTAAAAATAGACTAGAACCTATTAAGCACCGTATCAGACTCAGGCTGATCGCGGAACCAAAAATTGTAAAATATTTGATCAGCGGGATAGTGATAAAAAAACCTATGATCGAAAAAATCAAAGTGTTCTTCATTACTAATTTATCCTGGCGGTGTACAATAAAGTAATTAAGTCCAAAAATATTATACAGTGTATATCCAAACAATCCTACAGCTAAAATTAATAAGATCCAGAATGCATTTTCGTAGTTTATATTCAGGTACCAAAAGATTAATTTATTAAAAATCAGTACTCCAATGATCATCACGCTTATAGTAATCAGCATCATATTTTTATACCAGCTGAATGCCTCTTTTTTGCGGTTTAAGAAAGGGAAAAACACTCGGGAAAGAATTTCAACCAGCGCTACGATAAGATTCACTACCGTCAAAATAGCCTGATAAATCCCTACCAGCTTTGCTGTTCCTAAAATTCCCAAAAGGAATGTACTTGTATTGTTATATAACGTAGGAACAAACTGGTTGATAAAAATAGGTGAATTGATTTTTATGGTTTTCAAAATCAATTGATAAGGCAGAAAAATAAACTTCAGTTTATATTTTTTCACGAGTAAATACTGCCCTACCAGACCTGCTCCTACATATCCTGCACTCTGCAACAACGGATAGATCCAGAAGTCACTTTCTTTTTTAATAAAAATAAAAACACATAATGTAAAAAAGAGTTTAATTCCGAGGTTCAGATACGTAATATACCGCATCTGCTCGATTCCCTGGAAAAACCACTCTGGAAACAGGACATATCCTAGTAAAAGTAAACTTGTATAAAAATAAATTTCACTGTTTTCATAGAATGGCGGATACACGTACACCGCAATACCAATGATTAACCAGGAAAGCAATAAGAAAAGCGTCTTAATTGTTAAAACTTTACTATAAATAATATTGAGCCTTTTTGGACTGTCTCTGTAAATAGCGACATCACGGGTAGCCGTAATCCTGAAGCTAAAATCCGTTAAAGAGGTAAAATAAGCAATAAGGGATGCTGAGAAAACAATAACTCCATATTTTTCGAATCCTATCACTCGTAGAATATAAGGAAGGGTAACTAATGGCAGTACCATTCCTATCAACTGAAGAGCAGACAGTGAAACAAAGTTTTCCAGCAGTGCTTTCTTATCTTTTGTATTAAAGATCTTTTTTATTTTACTGATCATTATTTCAGCGTAATCGTTTCTGCATTATTTTTTAGTCTCTGATCATAACCCACCGCGCTTCTGGAAGCCGGACTCAGTTTTCCAAAATCCATTTTCACATTAACTTGGTGTGAAGCTCCTTTAAATGATCTGAATTTTGCAGTTGAATTGTTTTGTGAAGAGAAATTATTGATACTGATGTTTCCGTTGAGCTGAGGAAACTGTGTATTGATCTTATCTCTTGTAATAGCCAATCCAAGACCTATTTTTGATCCGTTATCACTGAAGTTGTTGATGGCAATTGAAATATCCTTCATTTGTTTCCCAACCATATTTCCAGGGGAAATGATGATCCCATAGTTCCCGTTTTTTTCAGTTTCAATATTGTTAAGTTTAATATTCTTAACATCATAGGAGTTGCTGTCTGGTTCCACGTCTATTCCAGCCTGAGGATTAGTTCCTATAGTATTTGCGATATAAGCGTTTTCCAGCAGAAAGTTACTCACTCCTCCCACCGTAATTCCATTTCTGCGGTTATTTTTTAAGATGATATTTTTTATAGTGATTCCTGAAGAACTGATATTATTTCTTCCTCCGACACAAATCCCGTCTCCCCAAAAACTTTCTATGTAAGACCCAATGATATTAACGTTGGTAGATGACAGTATATAGATACCCATTCCCCATTCTCCGGTAGTGGCAAGGTGTTTATCCTTATCACCTGTGATAGTGGGATAATATAGATCCACATTCTGAATATTGAAGAGGTTGAGCATTCCGTTTCGGTCTTTAGCATTAGGCTTCATGATCAGCCTTGAATTCTTCTGAAAAAGAATTTTCTGATTTGATTTTAAAGTAAGTCCGTTTTCATTTATAAGAATTGGAAAATCAGGCATTATAATGACTGAGTTCTCATTGATTCCTTTCTGAATATAGGATGCATAGTCCGTATCTCCGCTCTTAGAATATCCTTTTGGTAGATAACTCGTAAGATCGTTCGCTTTTGCAAAATATTGATTTTTAACCGCATCGAATCCTGAAAAACGGTCTTTAACATATTTCTGACAACTTCCCAAAAAACTGAGCAATACAAAAAATAAGAAAATTACTTTTTTCATTTTGATAGATTTAATTTGTTAATCATTGTAAAGAATGGTATGAATACAACTAAGTTTATAAATAATGTAGCGGAAAGGGAACCAATATTAATCATCATGGACGTTGAGCACCCGAAAGCTAAAATGATATATAAAAAAAACAATACAGGTGAGCTTGTTGTGTAAGCTTTTGTTTCAAATCTAAAGGCTAAAATGGATAAGATAAATATATAAATGTAAAAAAAATATTTTGAAAAATGATAAAGCCCGGCTACAGATACCGGCACAATCTGGTCTCTTGAGCGGCCCGCTCCGTATATGTGGTTATTAAATTTTATGTTGGTCTTATAGTTATCATTGGAGAACTTTGATAGCATAGGAATATTCTGTGTAATATCAGAAATAAAATAATAATATTTATCAAAAGGATTTACCACATTCTTTTGATAAGAATCATATCCTATGGCATAGTTGGCAACCCCTCCGAAATAAGCATTCAACTCGTGCAGACTAAGAAAACCTCCTACATCTGCTTTTTTTGTACTTCCGGAAAACTTTGTAAGTGAAGCCAATACCAAAATAGCGACAAAGAAAACCGATGAATAAGTAACCACTTTTCTTCTGTAATCCGGATAAAAATAGATCAACAACAGTACTAAAGGAAACGAGGCATATACAATACTAAATCTGGATACACCGATAATAATAGTCGCATTGATCAATACTACAAATATTGAAAGCATCAGCTTCGTAATTTGTTTTATTTTAAATGAATTGATAATTGAAAAGATAAAAAGAACAATATAAGCCCGCATCACAGGAAACATAATACTTACCAGTGGAGATACACTTTCAAGATCTCCAGAGACTTTGAGCTTTAGATAAGCAGCAATATCCCAAACAAAGCTTAATTTGTGTAAAAAAGCCCGGTTCGATGCAATAATCAGTATGAACAGAAAAAACAATCCTGTAGTAACTGTATTCAGCGGTAGAAAATCCAATTTACCTCTCTTAGGTTTAGCTTCTTTCGACGACATACAAATATAGTAAGCAATCAAAATAAATAACAGCTCAATAAGCATCATTGCCACCGCATAAGCTTCATTAATTGTGCTGCTGCCAAATCTCAGTTTATCACCGGTAATGAAAAGAAACGGAATAATAATATAACGGATAATTTGTTGAATTGTTATAATCCAAAAAATAAAATACGATTTTAGCTTTGTAAAAATATTAGAAATGAGTAGAGTAAAAAAGCCTAAACCTATAGGTAAAAAATAAACATCCTGATAAGAGGTATTGCTGATTTTCCCATAGATAAAGAAACCTATAGAGAAAAACAAAAAACTTAAAGCGAATAAAACTAATTTATATGATTTATTTACCTCCATGCTCAATAGGCTGCTTACTTCCCAGTTTAAATAAATAGTATAATACGGTACAAAACATTTCCCCCCGAAAACAAATCCAAAAATAATACGAAGAGAAAAGGCAGAAATCAACTGCTTTTTCCCTTCATTTAATTTTTATTACAATCTGGAATCACATTCTTCCAAAACTCCCTTCACATCATAAATAACACCTCCTTCCTTCAGGTGATTATTCAGATTGATTCCCATAAATTCCTTGTGGGCAACAGTAAGAATAATTGCATCAAATTTCTCATCCGGGATTTCATTGACAACCTTAAGATTGTACTCATGTTTTACTTCTTCAGGCTTAGCCCAAGGATCAAAAGTAGTAACGTGTAAAGAATAGTCTTCAAGAGCCTGAATAACATCTACCGCTTTGGTATTACGTACATCAGGACAGTTCTCTTTGAATGTTATCCCTAAATTTAATATTCTGCCACCATTGATCGTGATCTTCTTTTTGATCATTGTTTTTACCAGCTGGGAAGCCACATACTCCCCCATGGAATCATTAAGACGACGTCCTGCCAATATAATTTCCGGATGATAGCCATTTTCCTGAGCTTTCTGAGCCAGGTAATAAGGATCTACTCCAATACAGTGCCCGCCTACCAATCCTGGTTTGAATGGTAAAAAGTTCCATTTAGTTCCTGCTGCTTCCAATACGGCATGCGTGTCAATTTCCAAAAGGTTGAAAATTTTAGCCAGCTCATTCACAAAGGCAATATTGATATCTCGCTGTGAGTTTTCAATTACTTTGGCTGCTTCTGCAATTTTGATGGTTGGAGCCAGATGGGTTCCTGCCACAATCACAGATTTATATAAAGTATCTACTACTTTTCCAATGTCCGGTGTAGAACCTGCTGTAACTTTCAGAATTTTCTCTACAGTGTGTTCTTTATCACCCGGATTGATTCTTTCAGGTGAATATCCTGCAAAGAAATCCTTATTGAATTTCAGTCCTGAAACCTTTTCAAGAACAGGAATACATTCTTCTTCTGTAGCCCCGGGATATACTGTAGACTCATAGATGACAATATCTCCTGCGGACAATACTTTCCCCACAGTTTCAGAAGATTTATATAATGGCGTCAGATCCGGACGGTTATGTTTATCAACAGGTGTAGGAACTGTCACGATATAGATGTTTGCATCCTGAATATCATTGATATCTGCAGAGCAGTACAGTCCATTGTCAACAGTCTGGTTAAAAGGGTTCTGGTGTTTTAATACTGCTTTTAGTATATCATTTTCCACCTCCAGAGTACTGTCTGTTCCTTTATTTAATTCCTCAATCCTTTTCTGATTGATATCGAAACCTACAACAGGATATTTTGTTGCAAATAATCTGGCTAAAGGCAGACCTACATATCCTAATCCAATTACGGCAATTTTATATTGTTTTTCCACAAAGAATTGATTTAAACTTATTTTATTTTAAATTTTCCCAATACCAGCTGATAGCTTCTTTTAATCCTTTTTCTATCGTATGGCTTGGCTGATAACCTAATAATTTTCCGGCTTTTTCAACGGATGCCAGTGAGTGAGGAATATCTCCTACACGGTTCGGGCCATAGACAACTTCTACTTCCCCAATCTTTTCATCGAATTCGCTTAAATACTTTTTAAGATATCCCACCAGATCATTCAATGTGGTACGGTCTCCTACTGCCGTATTATAAACGGTATTCACTGCTTCAGGATTTTCAGTAAGCATAGCCAGCTCATTCATCTGAATAACATTGTCTATATAGGTAAAATCACGTGAGTAATCTCCTGTTCCGTTTATGGTAGGAGATTCGTGATTGATTAACTGCTTTACAAACAAAGGAATTACAGCAGCGTAAGCTCCGTTCGGATCCTGTCTGCGCCCGAATACATTGAAGTATCTCAGACCAACACACTTCATCCCGTAAGTTTTCCCGAATACATCAGCATATAATTCATTTACATATTTAGTGATGGCATAGGGTGATAACGGTTTTCCGATCACCTCCTCCACTTTAGGTAGTGAGGCAGAATCTCCGTAAGTAGAGGATGAAGCAGCGTATACAAAACGTTTAACATTCGCATCACGAGCTGCAACCAGCATATTCAGAAATCCTGATACATTCACATCGTTACTTGTGATAGGATCCTTGATAGATCTTGGAACTGAACCAAGCGCAGCCTGATGCAGAATATAATCTACATTCTCCACAGCCTTGTGACAAACTTCCAAATCACGGATATCTCCTTCAATGAGCTTATAGTTTGGATTTTCAAGGAAAGGTGCAATATTATGGCGGTGTCCGGTTGCAAAATTGTCTAGGCACACTACATAATAACCTTTATTTAAAAAATACTCCGTTAGGTTAGAGCCAATAAAACCTGCTCCACCTGTAATTAAAATTCTATTCATTTTTATGATTTGAAAATTTTGCTCCACCAGCTTTTCTTGTCCTTCGTTTGGCTGTATCCATAGCCATAGCTATAGTTGTATCCATATCCACCTGCACGTTTTGAAACATCATTAATAACAAAGGATACATTGGAAAGTTTTGAATCTTTCACCAGATCGTTGGCGAAATCTATCAGTATATTTTTTGATACTCCTGATCTAACCACATATAGCGTTGCATCTGCCGTATCTGCAATACTTAGTGTATCGGAAACCAGCATCAGTGGTGCAGAGTCAATAATAATATAAGTATACTGAGAAGACATCTGCTCAATAAGCTTTTGATAACGGCCGTTGGAAAGCAGTTCCTGAGGATTGGGAGGAATAGCTCCGGCGTAGATAACGTCACATGATGGGTTGGTTGTAGAGGTGTGAACAAGCTCATCCACTTGTACCGATTCATCATATAAAAACTCCGTAAGACCTTTTCTTTTAACAGGTTCGCTGTCATATCTCTGAATCTGAGGATTTCGGATATCTGAACCAATCAGAAGAGCCCTTGCATTTTTATTGGCAATGGTAAGTGCCAGATTCACAGATACCAGGGTTTTACCCTCTCCTTTTACTGAAGAGGTCACCATAATCACTTTAGCTGAATCTTTTACCGGTAATACAAATTTCAAATTGGAAACGAGTACCCTGAAAGCTTCTGCCAACTCTGAGAAGTCATTTCTCTGTACCAAATGGTTTTCCGAATCTGTAAGTGACGGGATATCTACCAGTACACCCAGTCCGGAACGTTCTTTAATATCCTCTCTGTTATATATTTTATCATCAAGAAGGAAAATTACGTAGAAAAGAGCAAAAGGTATGAGAAGTCCCAGGAAAAAAGCTCCGGGAAGAATAATATCTTTTTTAGGTGATACCGCAATATCTTCTGTAAATGCCGGGTTCACAATTTTTGCTTTCGGAACTTCTACAGAAAGATTGATTGCATTTTCTTCTCTTTTTTGAAGAAGGAATAAGAATAACTGCTCTTTAAGATTCTGCTGACGCTCAATTCCTCGGTATACTTTAGACTGTCCGGGAACCTTTTCAATTACATTATTGCTGGTCTTGATCTGGTTCTGCAGTTGAGAAATACCTGTCTGTACCGTTTGTTTCTGCTCACGGATATTATCACGGATAACTTCTTTTAAAGAAGCAATTTCCCTGTTCATTTCTATAATAGCAGGGTTTTCGTTGGTAGCTTGTTTAAGCGTTTTGTTCCTGCTGATAATTAATGAATTATACTGCGAAATAGATTGTTCCAGAGAAGGATTCAGTCCAAGATTAGATGGCATAAGCTGGTTATTGCCTTTTGCAGCCTCACTTGAAAGAGAATTCATAAGATCCAGCTGGGCCTGCTGCTGAAGAAGTGCTTTCGTATTTTCACTTGTATTCTGTAGTGCCAGCTCTGCCTGCGCCTGTAAATCGACAATACGGTTACGGTTCTGGAAATCTTCTTTCTTATTTTCGACTCCGGAAAGATCCTTGGTAATCACTTCCAGTCTTTTATCGATAAATTCCTGTGTATTAAGAGCCTGTAAATTTTTGTCTCTCTGTCCATCCAGGTTATACTGCTTGGTCACTTCATTAAGGATAGCTTCAGATTTTTCAGGAAGTGATCCTATAAGACTGATATCCATCAGCATCGCTTTTTCGTCCGGAAGATTCACCTGGATTGTTTTTTCCAGTTTTTTTACTTTCTCAATAGGGTTTGAAAAAACAACTTTGTAATCAGATTTCACTGCATTCGTCTGATTCTTCTGAAATATAACGGTTCCGAAATCCAATTGTACAGGAATATTAAATTTCCCTTTAACATTCTTTTTCTTTTCGCTGCGAATCGTAAACTGATCTCCTTTTATATCTGTTAATATATAAGCAGCCGAGACAAATTTTTCTTTTGTATAGCTTAGTATTTTTGCAGTGATAGGTGCTTTGCTGAATAACTGTGAATCTTTAATTTCACCTGCACTGAAATACTCGACATTGAGATTCAGGTTTTTTACCACCTGCATCAATATCGGCCGTGAGTTTACAACAGCAGCCTCACTCTTCAATTCATCAGCATTACCAAGACCTATCCCAAGATTATCAAGATCAGCAAGAGCTGAAGAAAGATCGTTTTGCTTTTTATCGAATTTAAGGGTCGTTTTTGTCTGATACTTAGGAACACTATATCTGAGATAAATAAAAGCAATTGCTACACAGATTATAACGGAGGCTATAAACCACGGCCATTTGTACAGATATTGAAAAATGGCTTTCCTTAAATTTATTTTTTCCTCCTTGGGCTGAAATTCTGTCTGCTGCATATTTTATCGTCGTGTTAAAGCAATAATAAGTGTACCCGCTGTCAGTAAAGCTCCAATGATCTGGAATGTAAGAGCTCTGTTCGGATTCGAATTGGCCTGAACCTGTTTGTTTTTATCCGGCTGTATATACAATATGTCGTTTTGCTTCATATAATAATACGGCGAACTTACAATATCGGATCTGGTAAGATCAATATGAACGATCTGGTCTGTCCCGTCATCTCCGGTACGGATAAGCTTTACATTGGTACGATCTCCATAATCTGTCATATCACCCGCAAGGCCAAGAGCCTGAAAAATATTAATCTTCTGCGAAACACTTTCTTTCTGGCCAGGTTCTTTTACCTCACCTAAAATGCTTACATTGAAATTTTTCAGAGTAATAGTAACCATAGGATCTGTTAAATATCTTTTCAGACGTGATTCAAGCTCCTGTTTAAGCTGAACTTGTGTCATTCCTCTACTGTATATGTTTCCCAGTACCGGAAAAGAAATATATCCTTCTTCATTGACAAGATATTCACTAGGCTGCACGTACTGGTTGATTCCAGTACCGGATTCGCTCCCTACTTTGTTTACAGTATTAAGGTTGAAAGGCTTTACGGCAATTTCGTCAAGTGCAGAAACAAGAATTAGCAGTACATCCCCTTCCTGAATATGTAACCCCTGAAATTTTGCTTTTGCAACTTCCTCTTCCATATTATGCTTTGACATATATACCATATTCTGCTTCGGTCTGCATGATAATAAAGTAACCGATAACAGTACTATATATGCAATAATAGTTTTATTCATATGTTATTTTGTTCTAAGTCTACTTGAGTTAACTTCAATACTAGTTGAGGTGCTTATTCTAAGAAAGCTAACTACAGATATTTTTCTATATTTTTAGAAATTTCCACTTATTTAAAGTGTATTTTTTATCTCTATGTTTAGATTAATCCTTTTACTAGCAATTTTCATTCCGTTTAAAAACAAAACAGCGAAAATTATTATTTCTCACCAGACTTTTTGTTAATTTCATTCATATACTTCACTCATATACTTCATGTTCGGATATTTTATCCAGAATTTCAAATTCTGAATTATTGCTTATAAATTCCGGAACAATCGCTTTTAATATTTTCACAATTTGTAAACGGTCTTTATTCATTGCCGACACAATAATTTGTTTACTCAAAATGTCTATATCTTCAAACTCCATCAGCGGATCTCTTGATATCATAATTTTCTCATGATGAGTAGGAATAGTGGTAGAGTTGTCAGTCAAAAGCTCTTCATATAATTTTTCACCAGGTCTTAAACCTATAAAATCAATTTTAATATCAATACCTGGAGTATATCCTGATAATCTGATCATTCTTTCTGCCAAATCCAGGATTTTAACTGGTTTGCCCATATCAAAAACATAGATTTCCCCTCCTTTCCCCATTGTTCCTGCCTGAAGTACCAATTCACAGGCTTCCGGAATCGTCATAAAATAACGAATAATATCCGGATGAGTAATGGTAACCGGCCCGCCTTTTTCAATTTGTTTTTTGAAATGCGGTATTACGGAACCATTGGAGCCAAGTACATTTCCAAAACGTGTGGTAATAAATTTTGTTGTGTTCTCCGGAGAATTTTGCAGTGACTGCACAAAAAGCTCAGCAGCCCTTTTAGAAGCTCCCATTACATTGGTTGGGTTTACAGCTTTATCCGTAGATACCATTACAAAACGATTCACATTATATCTTTTTGATAAAAGAGCCAAATTTTTAGTTCCTCCAATATTCACAAAAATAGCTTCATGCGGATTATCTTCTATTAAAGGTACATGTTTGTATGCCGCCGCATGATAAACTATTGAAAACTGATGATCTTCAAACAGTTTTTCAATCCTGGAATAATTCGAAATATCCGCCAATACAAATTTAAACCTTTGGTTTGGAAATCTCTCTAATAATTCAAGCTGCAGCTCATATAAAGGAGATTCAGCCTGATCCACTATCACAATAAGCGATGAATTCAATTGAGCAACCTGCCTTACAATCTCGCTTCCTATAGACCCAGCCCCTCCGGTTACCAAAATGGTTTTATTAATATGGTAGCTCCTAACCTCCTCACCTTCTATTTTAATGGCCGGACGGTTGAGTAAATCTTCAATCTGAAGGGGACGGATACCTCCTACCATATCATCTTCTTTTATGATACCGGCTACAGGCGCTTTTAATATTTTCAATCCGCTATCCAATGCCAGAGCCGTCCACTCTTCCATTTCCCGCTTCGTCATCACATCTTTGATCAAAACCGCATCAAACTTCCCCTTCAGATGATCATTTTTAAGAAACTGATTTTTATTATAAATTTTATGACCTAGCAACATTGCTTTCTTAGAATCTGATCTGGTACTAAGAAATCCTGCCAGCTGGTAAGGATGGTCGGGATTATGGATAATTGCATTCGCTAATGAGATAGAAACATCCTCTACCCCTACAACTGCAACTCTTGCTTTGGATGAAACATTCTTTGGATCTGTAAGTTTACCAAAAATCTGCTTGATTATCATTCTGAAAAAGAACATCAGACAAATGGAAATAAAGAAAAATAAAAAAAGAACAGGGTATAAAAAAACAGGTTTGCCCAATACCCATTGTGATATAAAATTGAGTCCCAGCAATACAAGAAGAGCACTACCTGAAGACCACACAATTTTAAAAAAATCAAAAAAAGTAGAGTGTCTTATAATTCCTGCATATGTTTTGAAGAGGAGTATAAAAAGAATATTAACAATGATTACTGAAAAAATCTTTTCATTATGATATTCAATAAAATTTGGTTTTACTTCCAGGTTTTTCAAAAATACATATGAAATTAAAACAGAAAAAAATATGACCGAAATGTCGATGAAAAAAACCGACCACCTGGGTATATACCTTAACTCCCTTATTTTAAAAATATCCCCCATATATAAATAGACCTAAAATACCATTTCCATTAATTCAACATTTGGTGGCTTTTATTACCGGACGAAGGTAATAATTATTATTAATATTTTTAATACCATTTGTTGATTTTTATTCAAAAAATACATTTAACCATTTATTAATATTTCGGAAATACTTCCCAAAATAAAGCGATCAAAAAAGCCCGAAAACCATACTGGATATGAGAACATTATTCTCCTTCCTGCTTTTGCATCTGATGAATATTACACGTTATTGAAATGCACATAAAACAAAAAAAATACTGTAAAACATACGTTCTACAGTATTTTATACTACTTTTATATTGCAGTTGCGATCCGGACGGGACTCGAACCCGCGACCTCCGCCGTGACAGGGCGGCATTCTAACCAGCTGAA
>JASLCD010000461.1 GCA_030146295.1 Chryseobacterium sp. | reverse complement strand
TCGTTTACACCAATACTATTGCACAGGTCAACTGTAATGCAGTAGAGGGTGAGAACTGCAAAAAAGCGTGTGAGTTATACAACTGGGCTTCAGATTTGCAAGGTTTCGCAGAATCTCAGGAAGGCTTTGATAAAGCTATAGAACTGTGTCCTGACTTCTCCCATGCCTATATGGAAAAAGCCGTTCCATATCTTAAGAACGGAGATTTTGTAACCTGGAAGTTTTTAATTGATAAAGCAGTTGCTTTAGACCCCCAAATGCACCTTGGCTACAGAGGCTGGACGAAGTTTCAGTTTTTAAGAGACTATAAAGGAGCAATTCAGGATTTAGAAAGTTTAAAAAAATATTATCCCGGAGACTTAGGCAGATCTCAGAACGGAGACTATAATCTGGATGTTGTAAGAGCAATGTCCTACAGTGCTTTAGGACAGAAAGAAAAAGCCGCAGGAATTATAGAAAAACTTCTGGCCGCCAGAGGTTATGTGAAGGGAATGTTTGATCATTATCAGCTGGGAGTTACCTATTTCGAGCTGGGAAGGTATGACAAAGCCCTGGAAAATTTTGAAAAGCAAAGCAAAGAATACAACTTTGCAGAGAATATATACTTTAAAAGTAAAGTTTCTAAGATCAGAAACAAAGATTATTTGGATTTAAAAATGTTAGCCTTACAAACGTATGATGAAGGAAAGACCATGAAAGATGTCTATACCCATCACTTTAACAAAGTCTACAGACAACAGATTGAAGAGCTGTAGAAGATAACATTAAATCAATAATCAAAAATTTACTTATGAGTAACGAGCTACAAAACATAAAAAACCGTTTCGGAATTATCGGCAACTTTCCGGCACTCAACCGCGCACTTGAAAAATCTATTCAGGTTGCCCCTACAGATATTTCTGTTCTAGTGATAGGAGAAAGTGGAGTGGGAAAAGAATTCATTCCGAAAATTATCCATTCAGAATCCAAAAGAAAACATCAACCCTATATTGTGGTAAACTGTGGTGCAATTCCGGAAGGGACCATCGATTCTGAGCTGTTCGGGCACGAAAAAGGTGCTTTTACCGGAGCCACCGCTACAAGAAAAGGATATTTTGAAGTAGCAGATGGAGGAACTATTTTTTTGGATGAGGTGGGAGAGCTTCCGCTGCAAACGCAGGTTCGTCTTTTGAGAGTCCTGGAAAGTGGTGAATTTATGAAAGTAGGTTCTTCACAGGTGCAGAAAACCAATGTAAGAATTGTAGCGGCAACCAACGTTAATATGATGAAAGCAATCCATGACGGAAGATTCCGTGAGGATTTATATTACCGTTTGAATACCGTTCAGATAGATATGCCGCCTTTAAGAGAAAGAAAAGGGGATATTCATTTGCTGTTCAGAAAGTTTGCCATAGACTTTGCAGAAAAGTACAGAATGCCGGAGCTGGAGCTGGAGCAGAGCGCTGTTCATTACATAGAAAGTTATTCCTTTCCGGGTAACGTCCGTCAGCTGAGAAACTTAGTGGAGCAGATGACCGTTGTGGAAAGAAACAGAAATATAACTGCTGAGAAGCTTGCTGAGTATATTCCTATGGAAACTCACCTTCCGATGGTAGTGAATGCCCAGAATACTGCTAAGCAGAACGATTTTGGAAGTGAAAGAGAAATCATGTATAAAATTCTATTCGATATGAGGAATGATATTAATGATTTAAAATCCTTAACTTCGGAATTGATTAAAAACAGAGGAACAGCAGATCTGAGCAACCATGAGAAAAACCTGATCAACAGGATTTATACCCCTGAAACTCAGCCACAGGTAAACTCCGGATCTTTATTATACTTTGATAATAGTAATGATGCACCGGTAGTGCAGAATCCAACGATTATTTCAACCCCTGAAGACAGCTATGAAGATATTGAAGATATCGAAGTAGAAGAAAACAGACCAGAATCACTTTCTCTTCAGAATAATGAAAAGGATTTGATTATCAAAGCATTGGAGAAGCATAAAGGACGTAGAAACAGAGCTGCTGATGAGCTTGGAATCTCACAAAGAACTTTATACAGAAAAATAAAACAATATAATCTGGAAGATTAGCACAACATAAATAATGAAAGTAAATTTAACACCTAAGCCGATCAATTTTAAACTCGGAGAATATATTAATAAAGGGTTCGAACTTTTAAAGAAAGATTTCGGGAATATTTTTATAGCATTTTTAGTGTGCTTAATCATGTCAATTATTCCTTTCTGCGGATTATTAGCGATGGGTAATTTATTCAAATACCTTCAAAGGCTGAGCAGAAACCAGCCGGCGAGTCCCGGAGATATCTTTGATTTTAAAGATTTCATGCCTTACTTTATATTGCAGTTAATTGTTTTTGGAGGTGTTTTATTACTTTATATTCCTATCATTGTTATGATGACAGCATCAGGTGCCATGTCTGAAGGTCATCAGCCTAACCCAATGATTATGTTTTTAATTTTCCCTTACATTTTTCTGATGTTCGTTGCTATATATTACTTTGTATTGAAAGGTTTTTATATCATTCCGTTAATCAGTCTTAAAGGGATTACAGAAGTAAAAGATGCCTGGAATATTTCAAAAATAATGAGCAAAGGAAATCTATTGTCAATTTTCCTTTTCTCGTTAGTGGTGGGCATGTTAGCTCAGATTGGTATTGTGGCTTGCGGAATAGGACTTTTCCTTACAATACCATTTTTATACACCGCAAAATATTTTGCTTATGAAGATGCTATGCAACAAATTGAGTATGATGAAATTATTGAAATCGGATCTAAAAATGAATTTTAAAATAAAAAATATCAGTCTGAAACAATCACTTCTAACGGGGATGCTTTTTGCATTGCTGGGAGTGTTAAATTCATGCTATAGCTTTACGGGATCGTCTCTTACAGACGAGAAGACAGTTCAGATCAATGAGTTTCCCAATAATGCACCGCTTGTAAACCCTGCATTATCTCAACAGTTTTCTACTGCTATACAAAACAGATTCCTTCAGAGAACTACTCTGAAAGGAACAAAAGAAAATCCTGATATTCTGATTGAGGGAGAAATTACAGATTATTCCATTACCCCTACTACCATCAGTTCCAATACCCAGACAAATCCTTCTGGTGGAGTGATTCAGCAGGCACAGAATAAACTTACGATTACAGTAAAGGTGCATTATGAAAATAAAATTCATCCGGATGCAAGTTTTGATAGAACCTATTCCGATGAAGCAGCTTTCAATAGTGATGTATCACTAAGTCAAATCGAAGACCAGCAGGTAAAACTGGTAACAGATAGAATTATTAATAAGATATTTAACGACATTGTAGCGAACTGGTAAGATGAATCCGAGAGTTTTAGAATTAATAAAAAATCCGAAAAATATTCAGTTAGAAGACCTTGGTCTTTTGAAAGAAGAGAT
>JASLCD010000456.1 GCA_030146295.1 Chryseobacterium sp. | reverse complement strand
TCTTCATCATATTTGAATATTGTTTACAAAAGTAATATTTAATTGTTAATTTTTGTTATTTCTTAATCGATATAGCAAATCTGGCAGATAAGCTCCGAAAAAGCCTAATGAAAGAATGACCAATAATAACAGATTGACATCAATATGTCTTAAATAATAGGCAACACCCACAATCATCAAATAGTAAAGAATGATATAAAAAGTAGATCTTCTGTGGGTAAGATTGAGCTTCAACAGCTTATGGTGAATATGGTTTTTGTCTGCGTCGAATGGTGATTTCTTGTTGTAAAGCCTCACCATTATTACATTTAATGTGTCTATGATCGGAAGAATGAGGATTGCTACAGCCACTACTGGAGCAGACTGAAGGTGGTACCTTGGTACGTCTGCCAGTTTTTTGTCTATAAAAATATCTATAAAACAGATGGAGGTAAAGGCCAGCAAAAAGCCAAGCAGCATGGATCCGGTATCTCCCATAAATATTTTATGGGTACGGTAATTGGACAGGTTATAATATAGAAAAGCCAATACAGTCCCGATAATCACAACAGACAGTACTACCAACGGATAATTATACTCTCCCAACCGGTAATAACTTATTCCAAATAAGGCACTGCAGATGACAGAATAACCGCCAGCCAATCCGTCTATCCCATCAATAAGGTTGAAAGCATTGATCAGAATAATAAAGGTGATAATACTGAACAGAACACTTACAAAATACTCCAGCTCATAGACCCCAAATATTCCAAATAAGCTTCTGATTCTAATATCTGAACCAATAACTACGAGTGAAGACACTACAATTTGTGCAACAAGTTTCTTGTAAGCCCTCATCACCACAATATCATCCATTACCCCTACATAGAGCAGGATAATCAATGAGGCAAATAAAAATTTGTAGAGGTCAAACAGCTCATAAGCAAAAATAGAAGCACAGATTCCTATTGAATAGAAGATGGCAATTCCGCCAAGATTAGGAATTTCTCTAAGGTGCGAACTTCTTATCCCAGGCTCATCCATCAGGTTCTTTCTTCTTGAGATCTTGACGATGGTGGGGATGGAGAAAAAGGTAATTAAAAAGGCGAATACGAAACCAAGTCCTATTTTTATATAGAAAATAGGTATTCCCGATCCGCTTAAGAACAATTCAAAATTTTTCATTCTTTTCTTATTCAGCACTTGTATCTCCCAATAAAAACTCACAATGCAGAACTTATAAAGAACTTCATCATCATTTTTCTATCGCTCGAAACAATAGTACATACATTTGTGTTTATTAAACCAACTTTCTTATCAATCTTTTCTGTCCTCCAAAAAACAACAGATAAAAAATTTTTTTCTTCAAAGGCAAAGATAAAAGATAATTCCTACCAAAACGACTATACTTCAATATATCTTGAATTTTTATTTGTCTTTCTTTCATAAAAAGAACCAACTGATCAGACATACTATAAAATATTTCTTCTTTTTTCACAAACGCCAGATAGGCCAGAAATGAATACACTCCTTCAAAAATCTGGAAGTTTTTCAGTTCCTCTTTTTTGTGGGAATATTGAGATTCATTGAATATATTTTCCACATCAGCCACTGCTTTCAGCATATCAAGTCCCTTTTCTGTATGGGTTTTTGTAATAGAATCGGTACGTTCAAGATATTGATAATGGAAATTCTGGGTTTGGGCAATGGTATCACACTCCAGTAAAAGTTGTGGAATAAGCTGAATATCTTCAAAGTGAACTCCTTTTTTAAATCTCCTCTGATAAAAAAGTTCTTTTTTGAACAGTTTATTGCATGCAAAATAGCTGATATCCGAGAACACTGAAAAATTACTTTCAAGGGCTATTTTCTCAGGCATATTAGGAAGCTGAGTCAGTTTTTGGGTAACCTTCCCGGTTTCGTCAACTTTCTGGATATTGCAGATCACCATTTTTGCCTGATATTTTTCTGCTAAAAGAGACATTTCCTCAAACATGGTTTCGGAAACATAGTCATCACTGTCTACAAAACCTATATACTCTCCTGCAGCTTTGTCAATTCCAAAATTACGGGCATCACTTAAACCTCCGTTCTCTTTGGTAAAGGCTTTTATTTTTTCGGGATATCTTTGTGCATATCGTTCAATAATTTTTTCAGAATCATCTTTACTCCCATCGTTCACTACAAGAATCTCAATATTGGAAAGACTTTGGTTCACCAGGGAGTCCAGGCATTTTGTCAGATAATTTTCAACATTATAAACAGGAACAATAATGGATACTTTTGGGGGAACATTTGTCATACATTAAATTTTCGTCAGTCTTGCATTCAGCCAGCCTTTCTTAGCTTCATCAAAATCCTTTCTGGAGCATGGAATGCAATTGTCTATATTTTCATCATCACCAAAATACCACAAATTACTGAAAGTATCACGCTTGAAAGCATATTGTCTGTCATCTATCAAAACATAGAACAGCTCATAATGTCTTTCCTTCGGGTGGGAATGCTGGATATTGATTCCTTCGATCAGATACCATAACATTTGTGCTAAAAGCTGGTGATTCAGCTGGTTTTCCGAATAAATATTATAATTAAAAATTCCTACAGATTTCAGATTTTCACTTAATCCGATTTCCTTCATATAGGCACAAATTTCTCTCCTGTTTAATCCATTTACCTGTGGATTCATAGAAAAAGGTTCACTGAAACTTTCCACAGCATCACAATTTAAGGTAACCAGATCTGTTTTTCTGAAGAAAGGTTCTGTTTTTTCTGTAGAATTCATCATTTCGGCAAGACGGATAATATCAAATTCTACTTCTTTGATCAATCTTACAGAATCCATTTCGTTCAAATGTTTCTGATATCCCAAATGATGATAATTCTTAATAGAAAAATTCTTAGCTCCGAAAATTTTACCTAAAAATGTATGTTCATTGATGGTTTCGCCCTGCTGAAGGGAAATAATATTACTGATCTGGGTATAATTGATATTTTTCTGATGAAAATTCAAAGCAGAAAATAATGAGAAGGCAAAATCATTAGATCCGCCTACAATCACCGGAATCGCCCTTTTATAATGACATGCCGACAGAACTTCCTGCAAAATATAATGGGTATCCTGCACAGATTTCCCAGACACCAGATCCCCAAGATCTACCACAGGAATTTCAAAATCCATCTGCGACAGTTTATAAAACTCGTTCCTTACTGCTGTAAAATCCTGCACTTCCGCATCTCCGCCTACTCCTCTGTAATCAGATACAAACAAAAGGACAATGCTGTCTTCTTTGATTTCTTTTGTAATCCGATTTCCTATCTGCCAGCTTTCTGTTTTGAAATTTCTTGGTGAAATGATAAAGTCTTCGAAATCCATATTTTAATGTGAATGTAATAATTGATTAATTGCTTGATGTAACAAACTTACAAAAAACATAGGAACTGAGTAGAGTGTGCTATATATTGTTCACAAAAAAGCCGTCAACAAATTGTTGACGGCTGGTATTTTCACCAAGCTTGTCAAAGTTTTAAACTTTGACAATGTTCTCTGGGTTCTTCAAGTTTTATATTTTAAAATATCAAAAAACGAATTGATTGATTGATTGATTGATTGATTGATTGATTCGGCTAATAAATATCTATTGAGTACCCGCCGTTTTATCTTTGATTTTTTACTGAAATTACTCATGAAATTTTATAAAACAAATCCGTCTCACATAATATGAGACGGATGTTTTTATTCTAATTCGGATATTAACTGATTAGCACTTTCCGAATGATTGGCTGATGATCGTTATTCCACCTATAATAATAGTAACTCTGATCCCTGTTGGAATTCCCCAGGTAGTACAAATAGACAAACAAGCCTGGCCAGCCGTTCCATTAGGAATACTTAATGGGATACTGAAGCAGTATTTCCCGAAGCCTAATGGTAAGTTGATACAAACTTTGTTGTTCTCAACAGTAATTGATATACACTCTGCTGTTACAAGAAGATAACCTGCGCTGGCGTTGGCAAGGCTTAAGTCTGAATCTGCTCCGGATGAACGGCGATTTGCCTGACTGTCTTCGTGTGATCTTTTTGCTGCTTCTAATGCGTGCGAAATAGCCTCTTCGCTAAATTTAAATTCTGCCATGATTTTATAGTTTTGTTTTCTTACTCGTTTGGCTTTTCAGAATCCGCCTCGTTTTTAAAGTGGTTCCTGAACTCCACCTTTTGTAATATTACGATGTAAAACTACAGAATTAAAGCACTGAATATCACAGTCTTATTACTGAAATTTCCATTTGCGTATTTATACTTAGAGTTACGTAATCATCGTTATCCGCAAGGTTAAATCCCAAAATAGAGAAATTTATCCAACTCTTATCATATGCAATTGTATATTTTTTAAAATGATTCTCGATGCAAAACACAAGTCATACAACTTAGGCAACTGACTTTATAAAAGCAAAAAGCACAGACCAAAATCTGTGCTTTCCTATTGTATTAAAGACTATTTATTTCTTTTTAGCGGCGGGTTTCTTTGCCGTTGTTGTTTTCTTTGTAGTGGCAGCTTTTTTAGCTGCCGGTTTTTTCTTTTCAGCAAAGGCTTTCGGATCCTGATCTGTAATCCATTTTTTAACCTCATCTAAAGAAAGTTCTTTCAATTCATCAGCTTCATATTTTGAATCGTCTGCTTTCTTCGGAATTTTGAACATGGCTTTTCCGAATTTGATGAAAGGTCCCCATCTTCCGTTTTCAATAGAGATTTTTTCTTTTTCCCACTGCTGGATATAACGATTGGCTTCTTTTTCAAGCTTTGCATCTATCAATTCATTGATATCACTTTGAGAAAGATTTTCAAAGTCATATTTCTTCGGTACGTTTACAAAAATAGATTTGTACTTGATAAATGGTCCGAATCTTCCTGTTCCTTTCGTTACAGGCTCTCCTTTATACGTTGCAATAGGAGCGTCAGCAATTTTCTTTTCGTTGATAATTTCTTCTGCACGTTTCTGATCTACAGAAAGTGGATCTTCACCCTTAGGAATGCTGATGTACGTTTCTCCCCATTTCACATAAGGTCCAAATCTACCCACCCCTACTGAAACTTGCTGTCCATCTACTTCACTTAAGTCGAAAGGCAATTTGAATAGCTCTAATGCTTCTTCAAAAGTAATGGTTGCAATATTCTGACCAGTCATTAATGAAGCAAAAACAGGCTTTTCTTCATCATCTGTTTCTCCAATCTGAATCATTGCTCCAAATCTTCCGATTCTTGCATGTACATTTTTACCAGTCTTCGGATCTATTCCTAATAATCTGTCTCCTGTTGCACGGTCTGCATTTTCTTCTACGTCTTCAATTCTCGGGTGGAATTTTGAGTAGAAATTCGTCATCATTTCTTTCCATTTCTGGTCACCGCTTGCAATTTCGTCAAAGCTTTCTTCTACTCTTGCTGTGAAACCATAGTCAAGGATTTCTCTGAAGTTATCGGTCAGGAAATCATTCACCACTTCACCTATATCTGTCGGAAGGAATTTATTTTTGTCCCCTCCAAATTTCTCTTCAAGAACTACTTTTTTGATCTTATCTTTTGCTAAAGACATTTTGATTACTTCACGGGTATGCGGCTCAACTTCTCTTTTATCCACATATTCTCTGTTCTGAATCGTCTGAATTGTCGGCGCATAAGTAGACGGTCTACCAATCCCTAATTCTTCAAGTTTTCTCACCAAACCTGCTTCGGTATATCTTGCACTAGGTCTTGTAAACTTTTCAGTAGCGGTAATGATTTTGTAATTCAACACCTCTCCTACGCTTACTTTTGGCAACAATTTATCATTGTTTTCTTCATCATCATCCTCTGCCTTTACAATACCATAAGCTTTCAGGAAACCATCGAATATAATCACTTCTCCCTGTGCTTCAAAATGATGTGGTAATGATGCACTTCCTATTTCGATCACAGTCTTTTCAATTTTGGCATTAGCCATCTGAGAAGCCAGTGTTCTTCTGTATATTAATTGATACAATTTGTTCAGCTGTGCATCTCCTATACTTTTCACTCCAAAATCTGTAGGTCGGATTGCTTCGTGAGCTTCCTGCGCTGAAGCAGATTTTGTAGTGTAATTTCTTGGAGAAGAATATTCTGCTCCGTATTCTGATGTAATTTGTTTTTTAGCTCCTTCAATTGCTTCCTGAGAAAGGTTGACGGAGTCTGTTCTCATATAGGTAATGTACCCTTCTTCATACAGCCTTTGTGCCATACGCATGGTATTGGTTACATTATATCCAAGTCTTGAGGAAGCCTCCTGTTGTAATGTAGAAGTTGTAAATGGAGCTGAAGCAGAACGTGTACCTGGTTTGGTTTCAACATTCAGAACTTTAAATTCTGTAGTTTTTGCCTGCTCCAGGAATTTTTCTGCATCTTCTTCTTTTTCGAAGTCTTTTTTCAGTTTAGCAGCTATTTCCTGCTCTGTTTTATTTAAAAAGATTCCATCAAGTTTAAAACTTGCTTTTGGCGTAAACTCACGAATCTCCTTTTCTCTTTCAACGATCAATCTTACTGCTACAGATTGTACTCTTCCTGCAGATAGTCCCGGTTTTACTTTTTTCCATAAAACGGGTGACATTTCAAAACCTACAATTCTGTCCAGCACTCTTCTGGCCTGCTGGGCATTTACTAAGTTCTGATCTATATCTCTTGGATTGTCGATTGCTTTTAGAATGGCATTTTTGGTAATCTCATGAAAAACAATTCTCTTTCTGTTCTCCGGCTTCAATTTCAATTCATCCGCCAGGTGCCATGCAATAGCCTCCCCTTCGCGGTCCTCATCGGAAGCGAGCCACACCATATCGGCTTTCTTTACTGCAGCCTTCAATTCGGTTACCAATTTCTTCTTGTCTGCTGAAACTTCGTAATCAGGACTGAATGTAGTAAGGTCTATCCCCATGCCTTTTTTAGGAAGATCCCGGATGTGCCCGAAACTGGATTTCACTTCAAAATCCTTTCCTAAATATTTTTGAATAGTTTTTGCTTTTGCCGGGGACTCTACGATTACTAAATTTTTCGACATTCTAACTAAAAATTTTTGCAAAAGTAAAG
>JASLCD010000451.1 GCA_030146295.1 Chryseobacterium sp. | reverse complement strand
TTTTTATTAATTTTAAAACTACTAAAATGAACGGACTAAAAAAAATATTAGGCATCCTCTGGATCGCTATCGCAGTAATTGTAGGATATTTCGGAATTACGGTATTGGGAATCCCAAAGATTACATCCGGAAAACAGGAAGATCTTGTTTTTGGTATCATCATTCTATTTGTACTGATGCCGATTATTTCAGGCGGAATGGCAATTTTCGGCTATTATGCCCTGAAAGGAGAATATTCTGACGATAAAATTTAAAAAACAATAGGGATAATTGATGGATACTGCATTCATCAATTATCTTTTATCAATAATCATTTATGAAAAAGAGACACGAGCAAAAACTTATCATACTGAGCGTAGGACTTATGATTGCTTTCAGCATTCCCATTTCATTGCTTTTCAACAGTGAAAGGGAGGTTGTAGGCTATCCTATGATCCTTATCTACCTGTTCGTGGTCTGGATGATTTCCATTGTGATTTCTTTTGTAATCGTAAAAAGGTATGATGAGTAGTTTCGCATTATTTTTTGTAGTTCTGTTTTACCTGGCTCTTCTTTTCTTAGTTGCTCATCTGGCAGAGAAGAAAAGGAGCAAGCTGTGGATCAACAACCCCTACATATATGCTTTGTCTCTTGCCGTATACTGTACTGCCTGGACCTATTATGGAAGTATTGGTGTTGCAGCTACAAGCGGATTAAACTATCTGCCGATTTACATCGGTCCTGTCATGATTATTCCGGCATGGATCTATATCAATACCCGGATTGTGAGGATTTCAAGAGTCAATAAAATAAGCAGTCTAGCGGATTTCATCTCGTTAAGATATGGGAACAGCAGAAGCCTGAGTGCTATTATTACGGTGGTTTGTCTTTTGGCTATTGTTCCTTATATCGGACTTCAGATCAAAGCAATTTCAGAAACGTTCCATTTGGTAACGGAAACCCCGATGTCAAAAAATATACTGACTGACAATGCTACTTTTGTAGTGGTTCTAATTGCTTTGTTTTCTTCCTATTACGGAACGCGATATGTAGATGCCTCGGAAAAGCGGCTCGGGATTATTTCAGCGATTGCCCTGGAAAGTTTTTTAAAGCTGTTCTTTATTATCATTCTCGGACTTTTTGTGATCTATTATGCTTTTGACGGATTTTCAGATATCTATGAGAAAGCCAGCAGGTTTAAAGATTTTAAAGAAAAAAACACTTTTAATGGTATTGAAGGTGCCATGAACTGGATGATTTTGTGTATGATTTCCGCAACGGCAATCTGCATTCTTCCGAGACAGTTTCACACGGCTATTATTGAAAACAGACAAGAGAAGCATATCAGAACCGCAATCTGGTTTTTCCCCCTTTACCTTTTAATCTTCACTGTATTTATTTTCCCGATCGCCTGGGGAGGAAGACTTATTTTTGACGGACAAAAAGTAAACCCTGAGTTCTACTCTATTCTGATTCCACAGCATTTTGACAATACGCTGATCACAGTGTTTGTTTTTCTGGGAGGATTAAGTTCATGTATTTCCATGATCATTATTTCTGCCATTACATTATCAATCATGCTTTCCAACAACCTTATCATTCCCTATGGATTGCTTGGAAAATTAAAATCTGAAAGTGAGAAACAAAATACAAGAAGCATTACCAATATCAGAAAAATCAGCATTTTTGGTCTGATTATCATGGCTTTTGTCTTTTACAAGTATTTTATTCTGAAAACATCACTGGATTCGGTAGGATTGATCTCGTTTGTCATCATTGCCCAGCTGGCTCCTGCATTTTTCGGAGCTTTATTCTGGAGAAGAGGAAGTTACAAAGGGGCTGTTACAGGGCTTTTAGCAGGATTAGCAATCTGTTATTTCGGATTGATTATTCCGCAATATTATTTTTCATACAATCAGGAGCTCAAAGGAGCACTGAGAGAGATGTATGATGCTTTTGGATTTTTCACCATTCCTTATCTGGGAAGAATCCCTCAGATTTTTTTCTGGTCAATGCTGGTGAATATAAGCCTGTTTACAATTATTTCCGTAAGCTCTAAAGGGAATTATCGCGAAAGAAATTTTGCTGAGCTGTATGTAGATATAGACAAATACATTCAAAATCATGAAAATGCTTTCATCTGGCGGGGCACAGCCTATATTTCTGACATTCAAAATATTCTTGAACGTTTTTTAGGCAAAAATAAAACAGAGCAGGCACTTCGAATTTTTAATTTAAAATATAACATCGATTCCAAAACGGAAACTGCGGACTCGAGATTTATCAAATTTTCAGAAAACCTTTTAGCAGGAAGAATTGGGACGGCTTCAGCAAAAATATTAATTGAAGGCGTGACGAAGGAAGATAAAATATCTCTAAAAGAAGTTTTGAATATTCTGGAAGAATCCCAGGAAAACATCAGTATCAATAAAAAACTTACAGAGCAATCCGAAGAACTGCAAAAGCTTTCTGATGATCTGCGAATGGCCAACGAAAGTCTTATCATCAAAGATCGTCAAAAAGACGACTTCCTGGACTCTGTAGCTCATGAACTGAGAACTCCGATTACCGCTATTCGTTCTGCCGGAGAAATTTTAGCAGATGATGATGATATTCCTTTTGATATCAAACATGAGTTTTTGAATAATATCATCACAGAATCGGACCGATTAAGTGAAATCATCAACGACATCCTTTATCTGGACAAATTACAGCACGGTGAAATCTCTTTACATATTCAGGAAAACGACATTGCTGAAACATATAAAAAGGCTCTCAATCCGCTTCTTCACCTGATACAGCAGAAAAATATTCATTTAAGTGAAGTTAATCTCCTGAATCAGTTTATATTTGAATATGATGAAGCGAGAATGATTCAATTGTTTCAGAATATCTGGGGAAATGCTTTAAAATTTACAGATGAGCAGGGAACGATCCAGACCAAATTATTTGAGAAAGACCAACAGTTGACCATCAGCATTTTCAATACCGGAAAACACATTCCGGAAGAAGATCTGGAAATGATTTTTGATAAATTTTACCAGTCAAAAAACCAAAATATAATAAAACCAACAGGAAGCGGATTGGGACTGGCCATTTCTAAAAAGATAGTACAGGCACACGGAGGAAGTATAAAAGCCGAAAACAACGGACTGGGCGTAACTTTCACCATAAGCATTCCAGAAAAAATAAAAAAAGAGAGTACAGATGAAGTTGAAAACCATTAAAATCCTTTTATGAGAAAGATAATTATTGCCGATGATGAACACAAGATACTAATGTCGCTGGAGTACAGCTTCAAAAAAAATGGCTATGACGTTTATATTGCCCGTGACGGAACAGAGGTCCTCGACTTTTTGAAAACAATGGTCCCGGATGTCATTCTTCTCGACATTATGATGCCGAATCTTGACGGATACAGCACTTTGGACCTCATCAAACAGGATGAAAAGCTGAAAGATACCAAGGTGATCTTTCTGAGTGCCAAAAACAATCCCAGAGATATTGAAAAAGGATTGGAGATGGGAGCTGATGCTTATGTTACAAAACCTTACTCTATCAAAAAACTGATGCAGCAGATTGAGGAAATGTTTTAATAAGCTGCTTCGCCATCGGCTCTCAAAAAAAACAAACACACGACTATTGATATGGATACCGATATTTTATTTAAACAAAGCATAGAAAACAAAGAAGACTTCTGGAAAGAACAGGCTGGAGAAATACAATGGTTTGATTTCCCTAAACAGATCCTTTCAAAAGATGAAAATAATTACCCGCAGTGGTTTTCCGACGGAAAGCTCAACATGTGTTATCTGTGTATTGACAAGCATATTGAAGACGGATTTGGAGATCAGACTGCAATTATTTATGATTCCCCGGTGACCCATCAAAAGAAAACATATACCTTCAATCAGGCGAAAGAGGAAATTTCAAAATTGGCAGGAGGTCTTGTTTCTTTAGGATTAAAAAAAGGAGACACCGCAGTTATCTATATGCCTATGATTCCTCAGACCCTTTTTGCCATGCTTGCATGTGCGAGAATCGGGGTTATTCACAATGTGGTTTTCGGAGGTTTTGCGCCTCATGAACTTGTGGTAAGAATTGATGACTGCAAACCAAAAGTTTTAATCACTGCAACTGCCGGAGTGGAAATTGCCAAAAGAATTCCTTACCTCCCGCTGGTAGAAAAAGCTATTGAACTGGCACAGGATAAAGTAGAGCATATTGTTGTGTACAATAGAAAATTAGTCGAAAATCAGGATGAAATGTTCGATGGACTGATAGATTATGATGAACTGGTGGAAAAATCAGCTGCGGCAGATTGCATTGCTGTAGAGTCTACTCACCCACTTTATCTGCTTTATACATCGGGAACTACCGGAAAACCCAAAGGTATTGTGCGTGATACCGGAGGCTATGCTACTGCATTAAAATTCTCTATGACCTGCGTATATGGGGTTGAACCGGGAGAAACCTATTGGGCAGCCTCAGATTTCGGATGGGCCGTTGGTCATAGTTTTTCAGTGTATGGGCCATTGATCAACAGAAATACGACCATCATTTTTGAAGGGAAACCTATCATGACCCCTGATGCAGGTACATTCTGGAGAATCATTTCAGAATATAAGGTTTCAGTAATGTTCACCGCACCTACCGCTATCAGGGCAATCAAAAAGGAAGATCCGAACGGAGAACTGATAAAAAAATACGATTTAACCCATTTCAAAAAACAGTTTCTGGCTGGTGAAAGATGTGATGTAGCGACCCTCGACTGGTTTGCAGAACATATCGGAGTACCGGCTGTAGACCATTGGTGGCAGACAGAATCCGGATGGCCGATGCTTGGATTGCTGACTTATGATGAAAGCTATCGGATTAAAAGAGCTTCTGCAGGAAAACCTGTTCCGGGATATGATATTAAAATATTTGATGAAAACGGACTGGAGCTCGACCCTCATCACGAAGGCTATCTGGTAATCAAGCTTCCTCTCCCACCCGGCGCGATGCTTGGAATATGGAAAGACTACGAACGTTTTGAAAGCAGCTATCTGTCTCAGTACAAAGGGTATTATTTTTCAGGAGACGGCGCTATACAAGATGAAGACGGCTATATTTTCATTACAGGAAGAGTGGATGATGTAATTAATGTTGCAGGGCACAGACTTTCCACTTCTGAGATGGAAGAAATTGTTTCTTCCCATCCTGATGTTGCAGAATGCGCTGTAGTAGGTATTGATGATGATTTAAAAGGACAGGTTCCTTTTGCTGCTGTAGTCTTGAAAAACGGGTCTGCTATTTCTGAAGAAGACATTGAAAAAGAGATCATTCAGATGGTCCGAAACAAAATCGGGGCGGTAGCCTTTCTGAAAAATGCTATGGTTGTCAAACGCTTACCTAAAACAAGATCCGGAAAGATATTAAGAAAGCTGATCCGCACTTTACTTGATGGAAAAGATTTCCAGATTCCCTCAACGATTGATGATGAAAAAATCATTGATGAGATTCAGGAAAAAATTAAGGAATACAAGGCTTAAGCCAGAAATTAAACATAAATTTAAAATAAATTCAAATTTCAAAAAACGAAAGGGATATGAGAAATTACTTAATAGAAGATTTACCACAATATTTTGAAGATTATAAAAAGTCTATCAAAAATCCTAAAAAATTCTGGGATAAGGTAGCGGATCAAAATTTCGTGTGGTACCAACGATGGAGCAAGGTTGTTAAGTACGATATGAATGAAGCAAAAATCACCTGGTTCAAAAACGCGAAACTGAATATTACCAAAAACTGTATCGACAGGCATCTTGCTGTAAGAGGAGATAAAACGGCCATTATCTGGGAACCCAATGATCCCAAAGAAGAGGCACAGCATATTTCTTATCAGGAATTGTATACCCGCGTGAATAAAACTGCTAATGTTTTGCATGAGATGGGTATCAAAAAAGGGGACAGAGTGTGTATTTACCTTCCCATGATTCCTGAATTGGCTATTACCATGCTTGCCTGTGCAAAGCTGGGAGCTGTACATTCTGTCATCTTTGCCGGGTTCTCAGCTTCTGCAGTAGCTTCAAGAGTAAACGACTGTGAAGCAAAAATGGTCATCACATCAGATGGAAGTTACAGAGGAAATAAAGTTCTTGACCTGAAAAGTATTGTTGATGATGCTTTGGAAAAAACACCAACAGTTGAAAGCGTTCTTGTCGTTAAAAGAACCCATAATGAAATAAAAATGAAAGAAGGAAGGGATTACTGGATGGCCGATCTGTATGACAAAGCTTCTGCTGATTTCGTTACAGTAATCATGGATTCTGAAGACCCTCTTTTCATTTTATATACTTCCGGATCTACCGGAAAACCAAAAGGAATGCTTCATACCTGTGCAGGCTATATGGTGTATACTGCTTATACCTTCAAAAATGTATTTAACTATAAAGAAAACGACATTTATTGGTGCACCGCAGACATCGGCTGGATTACGGGACATTCCTATATTCTTTACGGACCATTATTGAATGGCGCTACCACTGTAATTTTTGAAGGTGTCCCTACCTATCCTGAGCCGGACCGCTTCTGGGAAGTGATTGAAAAACATAAGATCACGCAGTTTTATACCGCTCCTACAGCTATCCGTTCTTTAGCAAAAGAAAGTACAGAATGGGTAGATAAGCATGATCTGAGTTCTCTGAAAGTAATCGGTTCTGTAGGGGAACCTATTAATGATGAAGCATGGCATTGGTTCAATGACCATGTCGGAAAGAAAAAATGTCCGATTGTGGATACGTGGTGGCAGACAGAAACAGGAGGAATTATGATTTCACCGCTTCCTTTTGTGACTCCAACAAAACCTACGTATGCAACTCTCCCATTACCAGGGGTACAGCCTGTTTTGATGGATGATAAACGAAATGAAATTACAGGAAATCAGGTGACCGGAAATCTTTGTATCCGTTTTCCATGGCCGGGAATTGCAAGAACCATCTGGGGAGACCACCAAAGATATAAAGAGACCTATTTCACAGCTTTCCCAGGAAAATACTTTACAGGAGACGGTGCATTAAGGGATGAAGTGGGTTATTACAGAATTACAGGTCGTGTAGATGATGTGATTATTGTTTCGGGACACAATCTTGGGACTGCTCCTATTGAAGACAGTATCAACCAGCATCCAGCCGTAGCAGAATCCGCTATTGTAGGATACCCTCATGATATAAAAGGAAATGCTTTGTATGGCTATGTAACCCTTAAGGAAACGGGAGAAGGTCGTGATAAAGAAAATCTTAAGAAAGAAATCAACCAGCTGATTTCAGATCAGATTGGGCCTATTGCTAAGCTTGATAAAATACAGTTTGTTTCCGGACTTCCCAAAACCCGTTCAGGAAAGATTATGCGTAGAATCCTGAGAAAAATTGCAGAGGGTGACTTCAGTAATTTTGGAGATATCAGTACTCTTTTAAATCCTGAAATTGTAGAGGAAATCAAAAACGAAAGAATCTAAAAGTATTCATTTTCTTGAATAATAGAAGCCCCGGAAGTTATTTTCGGGGCTTTTTTATATATTACACGCTATGATATAATAAAATTAGACCTCAACAAAAATACTACTGATAATATCTTTCAAGTAATGTGATTTAATAATTTTTAAAAACTGAAGAAAATTGTTAATCTAATTCAGCTAAGTTCAGCATACCACCCTATAAAAAAAAGAACCCTATCTGACTAATACATAAAATGTTATATTTATCCTAAAGGTTTACACTATTTTTTTAATAATATTCATGTTATTGGTATTTGCATATTCCCGGTATACAAAAAAAGTTTTATTTACTTTTCTTGTATTGCTCTTCGGTAATTTTTCTTCGCAAATTCCCGGACTTATCAATTACAATCAGTCAAACGGACTCACAAGTTCTTATACCTACAATTTAAGACAGGATAAAAATGGTTTTATCTGGATAGGAAGCAGTAATGGGCTTTATCGGTTTGATGGAATAAATTTTAACCATTATGGCAAAAAAAACGGCTTAAAAAATATTGACATTATAGATTGTGAGCCTATGGGCAATGGGGAAATCTTTATTATCCCTTTTTTAGAAGATTTTGCTTATCTTAAAGGCAATACTGTCATCAATTCCGATCTGAATCCTGAGCTTAAAAAAATCAGATGCGGAACAGCTATTCCCCAGATAAATTATAATAAAAGCAAAGATGAAGTAATCATCTACAGCAATAGTAACCCAAAGAATATTTATATCTATAAAAGCGGAAGGGTAAAAGAAATCCCTATTGATATTAACTATGATAAGAACAGTCCGTTTTATGCGATAGATTTTAAACCAGAAACTCAGATTTTATACCTAAGGGATGCTCACAATAATATTTTTGCTTATAACCTCACCAGCAGAAAAATCAGGCTTTGTTATTCTAAAATAAATGCCTCGGAAAGTTTTTACTATATACAAAATGATCAATTTCTGACCCATGATAAAAAAAGAATTATCTCAATCTATCGTTTAGAAAACAAATATTCCCTAAAGAAAATCTACTCTTATCATTCACCTGAAAATACGTATTCCGGTATTATTGATAAAAATCTAAATCTTTGGGTGGCGCTGGAGGAAGGAGGTGTCCTCTATTTTGATAACCCCCTCTCTCCTTCATCAGGATTTCCGAAACAACCTGTAAAATTTCTTGAAGAATATATCATTAACTATGTATTGACAGATCATGATAACAATATTTGGTTTGCAACAAGAAATAACGGACTGTTCTTCATTGGGGAAGCCCCTTTTCGCAGATATCTTACCTTACCTCTTAAAAACAATTCTTCTTATATTACTTCTGCAGCAGCCAACAGTAAGAATATTTTTTTAGGATATAATATTACCAGCGGAGGAGTATATGGCTCAGGAAGGCTAACCAATTTAATCTTTACTAAAGATAAAAAAATTGAAAACAAAGCAATCTATGCCAACGAAAAGTTTGTTTATTTCGGACAGACCGATGATATTTTTGCCTATAACATTCTAACTAAAAAAACAATAAGCCTAAATATCCACCGGAATATCAAAAATCTTATTCCATATGGAAATAATGATATGCTGATATGCACTTCCTCAGGATTAGAACAATATAACCTCAACTCCCACACGAGGAAAAAAATCTGGGATCAACGGACCTATACTGCTTTACCTTATACCAAAGACAGTATGTTTGCGGGCACTTTTAAAGATCTCTATCAACTCAACATTGCTACAAAAAAGTCAAAGCTTTTTCTTGAAGGGTATTATTTTACAGATATTAAAAAACTCCGTGATCATGTATACGCTGGCTCCAGCAGCACTAAGGGAATTCTGATATTCAATAGTAAAAAAATAATCCGGAAAATAGACGAAACGCAGGGATTGAACGATGTGCTGATCAAAAAAATAACCGTTGAAAATGAAAATATAATCTGGGCCAGTACAGAAAACGGCCTCACAAGAATTGATCTTACCAACGATAAGCCCGTCATCAACAATTTTACCATTACAGATGGGCTTCCTTCAGAAAAGATATCGGATGTTATTATCAAAGGAGACAGTTTATTTGCGGGAACTTCAAAGGGCTTAGGGATTCTATCCATCAAACGCCTGCTGAGTCAACAAAAATATATTAATAAAAAAGTAATCATCAACTCTGTAATGATCGGAGAGAAAGAATATTTTAACTCTTACGGTCATTTAATCTCTCAAACCCCTCGAAACAATGTCGTTTTCAACCTCAGTTTTCTGGATTATGCTTCTCAGGGAAAAATTGGATATCAATATAAACTTGAGGGCCTCAACACCAATTGGGAAACCACCAACTCGTCCAGAATTATCTTCAGCTCACTACCTCCGAAAAAGTATATTTTTAAAGTATATGGACTGGGATATAATGGAAAGCGATCATCTACTTATACAGAATTACCTTTTGAAATCAAGCCTAAATTCTGGCAAACCACAGGCTTCCGGACAGCATTTATCATACTGACAGCAATAATGCTCATGATAATTGTGAAAGTTTTTTTCCAGAAAAGGCGTGATCAGCAGCTTCAGGAGATCCTCACCCAAAAGAAGTTTGCAGAGCTTGAACTGCAGGCCATTAAAGCACAGATCAACCCGCACTTTATTTACAACTGCCTCAATTCCATTAAATTTTTATTATACAAAAAAGAGAATGCTGATGCTGAAAACTATTTAAAAGCTTTTTCCAAGATAATGAGGAAAACACTTCATTATTCAGAGAAAACCTTTATGCCCATCTGTGAAGAAATAGAATATCTCACCCTGTATCTTACTATGGAAAAGCTGAGACTCAAGAAGCAGTTTGACTATACAATCACCCTTTCAGAAAAGATGAATCCAGACTGGCTGATTCCATCATTACTTATACAACCTTTTGTAGAAAATGCCATAAAACATGGTATATCATCATTAAAAGACAGAAAAGGAATTATAAAAATTGATTTTGAATACACCCAAGAGAATATATGTGTTACTATTGAAGATAATGGAATAGGAATTAAAGATAAATCAGTACTGACAAAGAATCTGGATTCTTTTGGGATAAAGCTCTCACAAAAGAGAGTAGAAACCTTTAAACAGTTATTTGACACGAAGATCACATGGGAAGTGAATGACCTCTCAGAAACACAATTGATATCAGGAACACAAGTTAAACTTTTTATTTCACAAAATGAGAACCAAAATACAAGTATGCATCATTGATGACGAACAGGACGGCAGAGATTATATTTCCCTATTATTAAAAAATGAGTTTCCCGATCTTCATATCGCATTTCAGGCGGAAAGTGTAAAAGATGCTTTTATAAAGCTTTCAAAATTAACTCCTGACATTATTTTTCTGGATATACAGTTATCTGACGGTAACGCTTTTGATCTGCTCGCCATGTTCAGAAATTTCTCCTCACAGATTATTTTTATTACAGCTTATGATCATTTTGCTATCACAGCAATAAAAAACGGGGCTACCGATTATCTTTTAAAACCCATTGATGAAATTGATTTTGTCTCTGCAGTAGCCAAAGCGCTTGATAATATCAGAAAAAACAAGTTGCAATCTTTTAACAACATTGGAAGAAACAAAATTAACCTCCCCACCCTGCAGGGTTTTAAAAGTGTTGAGCTGGCGGATATCATCCGGTGTGAAGCAGATGCCAACTACACCATCTTTTATTTAAATGATAAAACAAAAATGATTATCTCCAAAAATCTTAAAGAGTTTGAAAACCAGCTTGTCAAGAATAATTTTTTCAGGATACACAATAAACATCTCATCAATCTGAAACATTTCAAAGAATACCTTAAAGGAAAAGGTGGGCAGGTCATCATGTCTGACAATTCCGTACTTGACGTTTCTGTAAGGAAAAAACAGGAGTTTATGGAGGTATTACAGTTATGGGAATAAAGCAACACTTATCAGTAAAGTAAAAACAACTATACATTACTGCTAAGCAGGCGCAGAAATTTTGATTAATCTTGCTGTAGAAACACAAAACCCCATAGCATTATGAACAAGATCTTAAAAAACAATTTAAAGGGATTAAACAGAGAGCAACAAAAAAGAGTTCACGGTGGCCTGCTGAAATGCTACAGCGCTCCGGTAGGCGGATCACCTTATTGTCCAAACGGAATGATGTGCATTAACGGGATCTGCAGAGCTCAGGAACTCTAAGTTCAATTTACAAAGAAAGCTGCCTAATGGCAGCTTTTTTTTATGATCTGTTTCTTTATTTTACACTTATCTGTGAATTGTTCTCACTTGTACATTCATTGTAGTTTTTGTAAAGCAATATGGATAATCTTGTATCTGTATTAACCATTAAACTAATTCTTATGAAAAAAACTCTTTTAACTTTTTTAGTAGCCACCTCCTGTTTCAGCAGTATCATGTATGGACAGAATATTGTGAAAAATTCCAGTTTTGAGGATGGTAAAGAACTTTGTGATACTAATGGACTATTTTATTTGGGACAAGACATCTATGTTGATTATTGGACAGGAAGAAATCTCCAACAGCCCGGAGCAACCAATACTGGAGGAATTTGGGCCAACAATGCTTCTTGCTTCTTTGGGAAGTTTCCTACCGGAATCAGTGCTCCTTATGGAAACAGAGCGATTAATCTCTACATGACACGAAGCTCAAGTATTACCAGTGATGCAAGAGCAATAGGACAATTTACTACCGGTACAATAGGACAAGGCACCTACAAACTTTGCCTGGCTGCTTTAGGGTTTCCTAACTTAAGTTACCCAGCCCCCAATAACTACCATACATTACAGGTCGTCTTATATAAAGACAGCAGTAGTAATCCGGAAAAAATTGTGGGTGAGTTTAATATCCCTCCCAATAATGGTTCATCACCATGGAAAAACTATGGAAATGTATTCACCATATCAGCTTCTGATGCCGGTCAATATGACAGGATACAGCTAAGATTCGACGATACTTCTCAAACTTCCTATCAGCAAGGAGTTTTTATTGACAATGTCATCATCGGTCCTGTGGCATCTACTCCATCCCCCTGCGATGGTAAGAGTTATGACTTAGCTTCTTTTGATAACGCTGCAGATGTTGGAGCAGAACCTTATTTCCCCAATACCATCAATTGGAATGTATGGATGAGCAATGACATTTGGAATAGAAAGACCAGCAATGGACTGAGTCTTACCCCTGAAAATCCAGCTTATTCACCAATACCCAAACATAATGTAATGAGATTTAGGGTAAAAAATATTGGTTATGTTGTTTCACAACCTAGTTATGCGAGATTGTATTGGGCAATAGGAGCAACAGGAGAAAGCTGGGATACCAATCCTAACCCGATAACACCGCCTCTTACTACCGCAAAAAACTCATGGGATGGCTCTAAATGTATTATGAATCCGATTACCAATACCTGTGTTACAGCGGGTGGGGAGCTCAAGGATGTCAGCAATGACTTTAATCCAAACGCGCAGCCATATGTTCCATCCAAAGGATTTCCAATTCCTCCTCTTCAGCCCGGACAGGAATATATTATAGATGCCAACTGGCACCCGGTGAATCCTTCAGCTTTTGGAGACCCTGCCATTATAAAAAATCCAATGATCTGTTTCTTGGGAAGAATAAATGACATTTATGATCCTATGTATGGAGAGTATGCCACAAGCCCATCAACTCCGTTCAGTAATAATATTAAAAACAACAATAATATTGTAACGCGAAATACTACTGTAGTAAGAATGGGCAGATATGAAGGGTTTTATGACTTCTTCTCGGTTTATGCAGGAAATAATACCAAAACAGACATTCCTTTTAACCTTCATTTTGGAGAAATTACAACCAATGGAAGCCCTTTTGAAAATATAGGCCTTGTAAAAGTAAAACTTGATGAATTGTTATGGAGTAAATGGATAGCCGGCGGAGCTTCAGGAAACGGAATACAGATATACAATACTGAAAAACGTGAACTTCTTATTAACCCTACATCTGCACAATTAAATAATATTACCTTAAAAGCAGGTGAATACAGAGCTCTTAGTTTTTCATTCGGTTTAAAAGCCGATAATACAAACATAAGCGACTATCAATTTACTTTCTCACAACGTCTATCCAGCAATCCGGACAGTGAATACGGAAGTGTATGTAATTTCCTTGTCGCTTTAAACGGTGCAGAAGAATCTGGAGTACCACTCTGCGATGAAGGAAAAGACTGTACAACATCTGCGCCTGCCAATAGTTTTAAAGGAGACCTTACCCTTTCTCCCAATCCGTCGACAGAAAATACGGCATTAAATTTTGAGCTGATAAATGAAAATAGTATAACGGTTGCTGTGGCTGATATGTATGGGAAAATTGTAAAAACACTAGCTAATAATCAATATTATAAAGCGGGAATGCATAGTATCCGGTTTTCAACATCAGAATTACAGACCGGAGTATATGTAGTTGCTGTAAGTGCCAATAATGAGAAAAGATCAATACAATTAATTGTAAAGCACTAACGTCACTTCATATAAAAAGCCTTTCAGGTTTGTATAATCTGCCCCAATCATATATGGTTGGGGCATTTTTTTAACAAAAACAACCTAGAAAGTAGAATTAAAAACGATCAGTATTCTTCATATGCAGTAAAGCACAAGAATGGTAAGAGTCCGTATTCTTAAGATTCAATATTGTTTAATTGTTAAAATCAAACACATGTTTAATAATTATTCTCAAACATTACCTCCTATCATTGAAAACCAAATATTAATTAACAAATTTTATTAACTTAACCATAATGATAATCGAAAAATTATTACTAACTTTAGTCATAACTTTAAAACCAATTAACTATGTCACATATATTAGCTGGACTATTTGATCATCACAGCGACTACAAAAAATTAGAAAGTGATCTGGAAAACTCAGGATTTGAAAACTCAGATTACATTGTATACCTTAATAATGGTTCTAATAATTCCCAATATCTGGCAAGTGTTACCGTAAATGATATCAATCAGATCGACATTGCCCGGAATGCATTTATCCAGAATGCAGCTTTGAAATCATATTTGTTTGAAAATATGAGTATCAAAGAAGCTAATTATGATACTATTAAAAAGTATATTGATGCAAGAAACAGAGCTGAAATCCATAACAGCCCTGATATAAAAATAAAAACGTCAAGCGACGGTATGAATTCCGAAGTGAAATTCTAATCGGCTTAAAACCTAATAACCAAAGATCCGCAGTGTGTTCTGCGGATCTTTTATGTTTGAAAAAACTAAAAAATTTCGTATTTTCGTCTGATTATAGGCATGTGCACAAATGAGTTACGATTTAGAACAAGAGAATAAGGAAATCCTTGCAAGATATAAGGACCTGATTTCTAACACATACAGAACGTTGGATGAGGAAAATAACAAACTCATCCGAAAGGCATTTGATATCGCTTTGGATGCCCACAAGGATCAAAGGAGAAAATCCGGAGAACCTTACATCTACCACCCTATTGCTGTTGCTAAAATTGTAGCAACAGAGATTGGTCTGGGAGCTACTTCTATTGCCTGTGCACTTTTGCATGACGTGATTGAAGATTCCGACTATACTTACGAAGATCTGAAAAAAATCTTTGGAGAAAAAATTGCCAGTATCGTGAATGGACTGACGAAGATCTCCATTATGAACCATCAGAATATCTCTGTGCAGTCTGAAAATTACAGAAAACTGTTATTAACCTTATCCGAAGATTTCAGGGTTATTCTGATCAAAATTGCGGACCGTCTTCATAATATGCGGACCCTGGAAAGTATGGCTCCGGATAAGCAGAAAAAAATCGCTTCGGAAACAGTGTATATCTATGCTCCGATGGCCCACCGCCTTGGATTGTATAACATCAAATCTGAGCTGGAAGATCTTTCCTTAAAATATAATAGTCCCGAAGTATATAACGAGATCACGGAAAAATTGGAACTGGCCAAGGAAAGCCGTGAAAGATATATTGAAGAGTTTAAGAAAGAAGTATCTGAAAGACTTCGTGAAGAAGGTTTAAACTTTAAAATCAAAGGCCGGGCAAAAGCAATCTCCTCTATTTACAGAAAAATGCTGAAGCAGGGGGTTTCTTTTGAGGAAGTTTTTGACAACTATGCCATCAGGATTATTTATAAATCGGATGCTAAGAATGAAAAGTTTTTGGCCTGGAAAATTTATTCAATCGTTACAGATGTGTACCACAGCAACCCGTCAAGAATGCGTGACTGGATTACACAGCCTCGTTCTACAGGATATGAAAGTTTACACTTAACGGTTTTAGGTCCGGACAGAAAATGGATTGAAGTTCAGATCCGTTCTGAGCGTATGGATGAAATTGCTGAAAAAGGAGTAGCAGCCCACTATAAATACAAAGAAGGTTACAAACAGAGTTCTGATGACAGAAACTTTGAAAAATGGGTAACCGAAATCCGTGAAGTACTGGAACAGCAGCAGAATCTTTCTACTTCAGAGCTTTTGGATAATATCAAGCTTAATCTGTATTCCAAAGAGGTATTTGTATTTACCCCGAAAGGAGAAATTAAAATTCTGCCAACCAATGCTACCGCTCTGGATTTTGCCTTTTCAGTGCATTCCGACTTGGGGATGAAATGTTTGGGAGCCAAAATCAATGGAAAGCTGGTTCCTATTTCCTATATTCTTCAGAATGGAGATCAGATTGATATTCTCTCTTCTCAGAATCAGAAACCAAAATCCGACTGGCTGGAATTCGTAGTAACTTCGAAAGCCAAATCAAAGATCAAAAGTTATCTGAATTCTCAGAAGAACCAACTGGTAGAAGAAGGAAAAGAAATCCTGCAAAGAAAATTGCGTCATGCAAAAATCAATTTCAATGACGAAGAAATAAATAAGCTTCAAAAGTTCTTTAATTTAAAATCTTCCCAGGAGCTGTTTCTTAAATTCCAAAGCAACGAATTGGATGTCAGTAGCTTGAGAAAATACATTGAAAGTAAAAACGTATTTAACAATTTACTATCAAGATTCAGAAAATCTCCGGCAAAAAATCAGCATTTCGAGGAACCGAAAGAGGAAAACCTTGACATGATTATCTTTGGAAAGGATGAGGAAAAACTGAACTACAGCTATGCAAAATGCTGCACGGTGATTCCGGGAGACAAGATTTTCGGATTTATCACCATCTCAGACGGAATTAAAGTTCACAGTGACAGCTGCCCGAATGCCATCAACCTGAGAGCACAGTATGACTACCGTGTCATTCCTGCCAAATGGGTAAATGCCGAAAGTTTCAAGAACAGAGTGAAAATTGAAATTGAAGGGCTTGACAGAATGGGAATGATCAATGATATTACCACGGTCATCAGCGGCAGTATGGGAATGGATATGAAAAGTCTCTCTATAGAATCCAATAACGGTGTTTTCACAGGAAATATCATTCTCGAAGTCAAAAATAAAGGTCAGCTGGAAGAAACTTTCAAAAAACTTAAAAATATTAATGGTGTTTCAAGGGTGAGACGACTACAATCATAAACATGAATTTATCTCTTTACTTTAAAAAATTTTTCAATAACAGCCAGTCTTCAGGAATTATTCTTATTTTCTGTGTGCTTATTTCATTGCTTATTGCCAACTCATCTGCCGCAGAGAACTTCCAGCATTTTTTAGACAAGGAAGTAGGCACTTCTATTTTTGGATTGGAATATCCTGTCAGCATATGGATCAATGATGGCTTGATGGCAGTGTTTTTCCTTCTGGTAGGCCTTGAAATAAAGCGGGAACTTGTAGAAGGTGAGCTCTCATCCTTTAAGAATGCTTCACTTCCCATTTTTGCTGCTGTAGGCGGAATGCTTGTTCCGGCGGTAATTTACAGTATTTTCAATACCGGAACAGAATACAGCAATGGCTGGGGAATTCCTATGGCTACGGATATTGCTTTTTCACTGGCAATTATTTCGATGCTGGGAAAAAAGATTCCCAATTCTATCAAGATATTTTTAGCAGCATTGGCCATTGTAGACGATCTTGGGGCTATTCTCGTGATTGCAATTTTCTATACGGAACAAATCCACTGGAGCTATCTCCTATTATCTTTTGGAGTGACTGCCCTGCTGTTTATTTTAAATTTCTTAAAAGTAACTAAAACTATATTTTATATTATTCCGGGACTGTTTTTATGGTATTTCCTTCATCACTCCGGAATTCATGCTACTATAGCAGGTGTTTTACTTGCTTTTTCAATACCTACCAACGCTTCCCATATAGAAATATCACCATTGGAAAAACTGGAGCATCAGCTTCATATTCCGGTAAGCTTTCTGATCATGCCTGTATTTGCTTTGACGAACACCAATATCACTTTTTCCAGTGAAATGGTTGCCGGTGTTACAAGTACATTAGGATTGGGAATTATCTGCGGTCTGGTATTGGGTAAATTGATTGGTATCAATCTGTTTTCACTTATTGCCATCAAATTAAAGCTTAGTTCTCTGCCTCAAAACAGCAACTGGCTGCAAATGATTGGTGTAGGTCTGTTGGCCGGAATTGGGTTTACCATGTCCATCTTTATTGCATTGCTTTCTTTTAAAGGAGAAATCCCTATTCAGGATGAAGCAAAATTTGCTATTCTGATTGCCTCCTTTATAGCTGCCATTGCAGGATTTACCATATTAAGTGTAAGTTCAAAAGAAAATCCTGAGCTGGAAGAAAACTAATTTTTCTTCCGGTTTTCAAGCTTTCTCTTATGCTCTTCATCACCATCAAAGTCAGGTTCTGTAATCTGAGTGTGATAATGTGTGGTTTCTCTCTGGATTTCATCAGACAACAGCTTTTCTATTCTGAGTTTTCTGATGGCCATATTCAGTTCATTTCCGAATAAAAGCAGGTATACATTCACATTTACCCAAACCATCAGCAGAATCATACTTCCTATGGATCCGTAAAGGACGTTATACCGCGCAATATCTTTTACATAAATCGCAAAAATATAGGTAGTGACAACGAACAGTATTGTGGTTAAAATAGCCCCAGGAACCGCCTGACGGAATCTTGTAATTTTCACCGTTCCCAACCAGTAAAATAAGGTCAGAAGGATAAAGTAGAAAAGAGGAAAAGAAACAAATCCGATAATACTGGAAAGGTTATCTACAAGCCAGGTAATATCATAAGCCGGGGTAAACAGCTTCATTACAACCTCCACATAATACACCCCGAAAAGTGCTAAAAAAACAATGGTGATAAAGCCTATTGTGATAAAAAATGAAAGAATAAATTCCTTTACATCGCTCAGCTTTTCATCTGTATTTTCATTAAAACCATTAATCAGGGAAAACGTACCGTTGGTAGCAAAAACAAGCGCCAGAACAATGGTAAGATTGCTGATCCCTCTCATATTTGGAATAATGCTGTTTTCAATATATCCTCTGACATCTCCTTCCATATTTGAAGGAAAAACGTTATGCATCAGCACATCAAAAATATAGAACTGCAGTTTATCATAATGTGGCATGTAGGGCAGCACGGATAGTAAGAAAAGAATAAACGGAAACAGACTTATGGTAAAGCTCCAGGAAATAGCCGCTGCTTTTCTCCCAATCTTTCCTTTGAAAATTCCCGAGATATAGATCTGAAACATCTGCCAAAGTGATATTCCCAAAACAGGAATATGAATGCTGTCAAAAAACTCTTGAATCTTCAAAATAAATTTGGGAACCTTTACACTCATCGATCTGTTTGTCTTTATACAAATGTAGGGGAATTAAATTAAATAGGGAAAAGATAGAGGGTGATAGGTGGCAGGAATCAAAGAAAATATTCTGTGAAATAGTGATGAATGTTTATTCAGGCCAATGGTGAATTTTGCTTTGCCAGTGAATGGTGGAAGCTCACAACTAGCAACCAACATCTCCCAACTATAAACATTCAGCTAAAACTTTGAACTTTACTCCCCGAAACCCTATCTTTGCTCCCTGAAACTTCTTATAATGCGAATCAGTTTACTTTGTATCGGTAAAACAGACGATAAGGAAATTACGTCTTTAATCAATTATTATCTTACCCGTTTACCTAAACATTGGAATTTTGAAATCACTGAAATACCGGATGTAAAAAATGCCAAAAACCTATCCCCTGATCTTCTAAAAAAAGAAGAAGCTAAATTATTTTCAAACCATATCGACAAAAACGACCTGGTGGTGATTCTTGATGAAAAAGGGAAACAGTTTACCAGCCGTGAATTTTCGCAGAAAATTGACACCTGGATGAATTCTTCTGTGAAAAAAGTACATATTCTGATTGGAGGCGCTTATGGCTTTTCTGAAGAGATCTATAGCAGAGCAAATGAAAAAATGTCTTTATCCAAAATGACTTTTACCCACCAGATGATCCGGCTGTTTATTGTTGAACAGCTTTACCGTGCTGATCAGATTTTACAGGGTAAACCCTATCATAATGATTAAAACCCTTCTTAATTCAGAAGGGTCTTTCACTTTTCGGTTTTAAAGCTTATTATGGGGTAAAAAAAACAGAATAATCTATTATTTCAGATTGATCTGTCTTTTTGCTTCTCCCACTACAAAAGCAACGGAATTGGCAATATTAAAACTTCTGATCAGTTTTGACATAGGAATTGTCAGATGATTTTCAAAACGGTCCAGAACCTCTTTACTCAGGCCTACACTCTCTTTTCCGAAAACCAGCCAGTCTCCATCCTGAAAATCGGTTTCCAAATATGATTTTTCAGCATGAGAACTCATTAAAAAAACACGTGACTTATCAGGAATATTATTAATCCATTCTTCAATATCTGCATATTCAGAAACATCAAGATGTACCCAATAATCCAATCCGGAACGCTTCAGGTTTTTATCATTAATTACAAATCCAAATGGGTGAACCAGGTGTAATCTGCTTTCGGTTCCTACACATAATCTTCCGATATTTCCTGTATTATTAGGTATTTCGGGTTCTACAAGAACAATATTCAACATCTCTATCTCTTTATTCGTTTTTTTTAACAGTTAAACCGGCTATTGGTATTTTCAGTTTGGATTTATTTAAGTGATCTGGGTTGTAAATTTCAATTTATTTTTTGCCGCATTTAGCATAAGAATCTGTAAGTACTGCTTTTTCATAGCCCAAGGCAACCGCTTTATCCAGATTTGCACAGGCTTCTTTAAGCTTGGAAGTATCCAGGAGAATCATGGCTTTACTCACATAAGATTGTGCGAATTTCGGATCTATGGAAATGGCCTTATTGGCATCGGCAAGTGCTTCCTTGTATTTTTTCATTTTAAAATATACATCAGCCCGGCCGTTGTAAAGCAATGATTCCGGTTTTTCAGCAAGAAGTGTATTGTAATCTTTTAGTGCTCCCTCCAGATCACCGTTATTCTTCTTCAGATTGGCCAGCCCTGTTTTGGCAAAAATATTATCGGGTGCAAAAGTCAGAATCTGATTAAGATCTTTGATGGCAAGATCTTTTTTGCCCTGGCTGTCATAGATTTTGGAACGGGTAAGATACAAATCCGGAGTTTCAGGATTCACTTTCAATCCTTTTTCTACATATTCCAATGCTTTCACCTTGTTTCCTTTCTGACTGTACAGCGAGGAAAGGTTGGCATACACAGAAACCGACATAGGGTTTGCTTTTAAGGCAGAATCGTAGGATTTAAAAGCCTGAGCGGTCTTCCCCAGCCTTCTCTGAGCAGTCCCGAGATAATCATAATATTCCGACTGAAATTTTTGAATCTGTTCTTTCTCCGCCAGTTTTAAGTATTGCTCTTCGGCACACTTATAATCGGCTTTATTAAAACAATCTTCAGCCAGTTTTTTATCCTGGGCATAGAAATTAAGTGAGAAACAAAGGGAAGTTACTAGTAATAAAGTTTTTTTCATGAGGTTATAGCTTGTTTATTGATCACTTTTTTGGCGAGTGCACCAAATATCACTCCCAATAAAGATCCAACAAACGCCCCCGCCAAAATATCAATTGGGAAATGCACTCCTAAATAGATCCGGCTGTACGAAACAACCAGAGCCCATACAAATATAGCATATGGAAACCATTTAATCTTCTTTTTCAGTAAAATACCTAAATAAGTTGCTAAAAAGAAGGTATTGGAAGCATGAGCAGAATAAAAACCAAACTGCCCGCCGCATTTCACAATTCTCATATGATGTTCCAGAGTAGGGTCATGGCATGGTCTTAGCCTGGCTACTCCGTATTTGAAAACATTGGCCAGCTGATCGGAAACAACAGCTCCAAGCGCTATAAATATGAGAATAAAAACTAAAGTTTTAAGTTGATAATTTTTGTATAAAAAATAAAGAAATATAATATAAAGAGGTACCCAGATCCAGGTACTTGAAATGAGCATCCAAAATTGGTCAAAAGAGGAACTGCCCAAATTATTAAGGTAAAGGAATACCGTCTTATCTTCCTGAATGATTTCCTCCATAGTGTTATCTGCTTACAGGTCCCTCATGAGTATCATCATCTGCAGGCTTCAGTTTCGGAGGTTCATTAGAGGCAAGAGTTCCAGGCTCCGTCAAAACATCTTTTTCGATATCTTTCATCGGATTGAAATCTTTGGCAGCATCTTTCACCTTTTCAATCTCACGTTTTATTTCAGAAACAGGATTATCTGTTTCCTTCATGATTTCAGTTTTGATATCTTCTACCGCTCCACGCATTTTTCTAACGCCTGCACCTAAGTCACGCGCAATCTGAGGCAGTTTATCGGGACCGAATAACACAACGATTGCAATGGCAATGAGTGCCATTTCTCCAATGCTTAATTCCATGCTGTAAAATTACAAAAGATTATTACATTTATGGACGGTAAATTTAAAATTTAAACAAATTTTAAGTTTTTGTAAAATGACAATGGAAGTTGAGCGTTGGCAATTGATCACTTTTTTGTTGCTGTTGCACAGTTGTTGCGTTGTTTCCTGAATATTCGGTCTTAATTTCATTCCTGTCTCTTTGTTAAAAATTCACACTCACCTGCAGAGTAAAATTCACTATTGACCTTTATCACCCTTCGTTACTATTCTACAGATCATTTCATCCATTACCTTTAAATTAACAAATATTTAATTCAAAATAATGAGAATTATGTAACAATTCCGTATATTTATAATACACAACCAAATAAATATATAGTATGAAAAAACTAGTGACTACCTTTAAAGTTTTCGCTGTATTATCGGTACTGGCACTCCACAGCTGCCAGAATGAAAACAACGAAATGAATCAGCAGGAAACAGCTCAGGCTAAATTAACAGCTGCTGACCTGAAAAAAGAGATCAGTCCTCTTTCCACTCAAATGGTTCCTGAAGCAGTACAGCTTCAGCTGAATGAATCCGGAAAAAATCTTGAAGCTTATCTGAAAAATGATTTGCAGATTGCGGATGTGAAAGTACTGGGAAAAATTACAACCCAAAAAGGGGTTGATCTTGCCAAAAGCCTTGCCACTGACAAAGACCAGTATATTGCATCCGGTAATATCATGGATCCGTCTTCTGTAAAGATCGGAAAAATTGGAGATTTATATACCGGAGATGACCTGACAACAGCCCGGCAGGGATTGAATGAGGCTATCACTGAAGAAGTGAAGTCCGGCACTAACGTTATGGAAATAACATGGAACAGCAAAAACGGAAAGTTTACCACCTTGTGTTTTTACAAAGATTCAGGGATTATCTGGGATAATATTTTCGGGGGGCTTATTATGATGGATCCACGTGGAAATACGGAATCATCCAACAACAATCAGGCTGCGAAAGTAGTTTCTACCTGGTACAAACAATGGTGGACAGCAAGCTGGCTATGGGGCTCCAAGAGAGGTGAAGCCGGATATCAGATTACGATTTATTATTCCGGTTCTACAGTTTCCAATGCAGATGTAAGCGATTGGGGATATATCAGCTTAGGGAAAGCGAAAAGCGAAAGTAAGATTACAAAGAGTACGGGAGCTTACGGACAATGTCGTTATGCCCTGGGACTTTGCACGCCTACAGGTTCTTTAAGCTTTAATTCAAGCAATTTCTCTGTGTCATTCTCAGGATTGGGCAGCAATATTGTAAGCAACGGCACAAAATCCCTTTATCCATAATTTTCATAAAAATCAGATTTCAAAAAACGGGAAGCTTGCTGAGCTTCCCGTTTATATTTTATAGTAATTAGTATCAATTTCCAGTTTTTGATTTCAAAGTTTCTACTGCATTTTCTGTCAGTCCGAAAGTATCTTTCAGCATAACAAAAAGTTCTTCATTATTTTTAATTAAAACTGATTCTTTTCCACCTTTTTCATGTCTTATATTCAATACATTTTCACTGAAGGTATAGCGGGCTTCTTCGTCTACTTTTGAAAGTACAAGATTTTTCTTAAAATTGGATTCAGGATGTGTGGATAAGTACCAATTAGAAATTTCAAGGTCTGCCTGTTCTACTTTTTCCAATGCAAAACGATAGATTGGCAGCCATTTTTCTTTCCATATCCAAAGCAGATACACTCCTTCTTTTTGTGAAATTTTAAAGAGTCCGTTCGGTGTCTGCTGCGGCTCTTCAGTATTCAACAATAAAGGTGCTGTAAGGGTTGTTGTTCCAAAACCACAATCGACAAGATATTTCTGGCCTTCCATATCAGCAGTCAGCATCAGATGGCTTCTGGCAGCGCTGCTGTTTTCTTCTCTTCTCCACACTACCCTTCCCAATTGTAATTCGACATGAAAACCCAAAGTGGAAAGAGCTTCCTTTAAAAGTAAATTTTGTTCATAACAATACCCTCCTCTCGAGTCTGTAACCAGTTTTTTAAAAATATCATCCAGATCCAGAGATGGAACAGTGCCTGTGTAAGAATCAATATTCTCAAAAGGAATATGTTTAGGATGAAGCTGATGTATTGTTTTCAATACGTGCATACTCATTTCCGGAGTTCCGGAGAAACGAATTCGTTCGAAATACTTTTCCAGGTTGAAGGTATTCATAATTTGTTGTTTAGTAAAAAAGCAGAAAAACTACTTCTGTAAAAGTATCGAATAGATTGAACCCCGAGCGGTATATATGCTCAGAATAGAACAAATCTATTTTTTCTGGAAATCATTTTCTATTTTTATTTTTCCTTTTTTCTGAAAAGCAGAATAGGTAATCACGACACTCACAGCCATTAGAATAAATGCTAAAAAGAAAGGGGCCCCGGAAAACTTGAATGGCGCTTCATCATGAGTGAAAAAGTAAAACAGATTGGTCATCATCGGAGGTCCGATAATAGAAGTTGCACTCATTAAGCTCGTGAGCGCTCCCTGAAGCTCACCCTGCTCATTGGAAGGAACACTTTTTGTGATGACAGACTGTAAAGCCGGTCCACAGATTCCTCCTAAACAATAAGGAACTAAAAATACAAACATCATCCAACCTTCAGAAGCAAAAGCAAACAACAGCATTCCTACTGCGTAGAAAGCCAGTCCGTAGTAAATACTTTTCTGCTCTCCAAGCCTTGGAGTCGTCCATCTGATAAGCCCACCTTGTACGAGACCAACCAATAAACCTACTACCCCTAATGAAATCCCCACCATTCTTTCTGTCCAGCTGAACTTATACATCGTAAAGAAACTCCAGTTACTCTGTACAGCATGGCCTGCAATATAAATCAATATTAACGAAAGAATAAGCCCGGAAATTTCAGGGTGTTTACCTAAAAATTTAAATGAACCTATAGGGTTAGCACGCTTCCAGTCAAACGCTCTTCTTTTATCTTTATCCAAACTTTCGGGAAGAATGAAATACCCATACAGGAAGTTAAGCAGACACAAGCCCGCAGCCGCATAGAAAGGGACTCTGGCACCATAATGACCAAGCACACCCCCCAGAACCGGCCCTATAATAAATCCGAGTCCAAAAGCAGCACCTATAAGTCCAAAATTCTTAGCTCTGTCTTCGTCATTGGAAATATCTGCGATATAGGCACTGGCAGTGGTAACACTTGCCCCTGTTATCCCGGCAATTACTCTCCCCAGAAACAGCCACCAGATTGTGGGAGCCAATGCAAGGAAAATATAATCCACGGCAAATCCGAAAAGAGAGATCAGGATTATAGGCCTACGCCCATACTTATCACTCAGGTTTCCGACAAGCGGAGAAAATATAAATTGGGTAAATGCATAGGCAAATCCAAGCCAGCCACCATATTTTGCGGCTTCACTAATATCTGCGTGAATGAGTTCCTCAATTAATTTGGGAACAACAGGAATAATGATTCCCCATCCTGTAATATCAATCAGTAAAGTAATAAATATAAAGCCAATAGCCGCTTTTTTCTTTGAATTTTCCATGATGGTGCAAAATTAATCAAATCTTAAAAATAATGGTTCTAAAT
>JASLCD010000443.1 GCA_030146295.1 Chryseobacterium sp. | reverse complement strand
TACGAAGATTTAAAAAGTTAGAAAAAGAAATTATGAATCATAAACACAAAAAGGGTTGGATTTTTTTATTGCTATGCCCGCCATTAATTTTAGCTGCCGTTACATGGATTGTAATGCTGCTTTGGAACTGCCTTCTCCCTGAGATTTTAGGAGTAAAAGCTATTACATTCTGGCAGGCAATGGGAATCCTGATTCTAAGTAAAATTCTTTTCGGCGGGTTCCATTTCGGTAAAGGAATGAAAGACTTTAAGGAAAGAAAAATGAGAGAGAAAATGGAAAGCTGGTCCCCTGAAGAAAGAGAGAAATTCAAAGAAGTATGGAGAAATAAATGTTCAGGCGGATTCTTCAACAGAAACAACGAATAATTTGAAAATTTTAAAGAAGTAGTAAAGTAAAATTAAAATTCATTCGTCTCTATAAAAAACAAGAAGTAGTAAAATTTAAAATTTTGAAAAAATGAAAAATTCAGCATTAAAAGGAGCTCTTGGAGCATTAGCCGTTGTGGGTGTAGCCTTAATCGCTAAAAAAGCAATACAAAGAAAAAGATTTATCAGAGGTATTTTTGATGAATACGGAATCAAGGAAAAGTCACCTTTCGGACTTGCAGATAAGATCAGAGAAATGAATGATGAGCAGTATCAGGAACTGAAAGGGAAATTCAAAAAAGAATTCCATTCAAGATGCTGCAAAAAGGATAATACCTGCGAAGCATAATCCAGAAAGAACTAAATTGAAATTGTTAAAATTCCGGCGCGGAAAGCAGAGCTTCCCGCGCCGGAATTTTTATTTAAAAACAGCGCTAAAAACGCTTTTTAGCGCTACATTTGTTTTGTTATTATTAAAAGCTATTCAGAAGAATATGAAACTCAGAGATATTTTTATTGCCATACTCTCGTTTTTTTCGATCATCATCTATGGGCAGAAACAATATGTTTTCTTTTTGCATAATAAATTTCTGGAAGACCATTCTCTAGAGGAGAAGCATCCAAAATATGGGGTTGCAGAATATGAAGCGATACTCGGTAAGCTGAAGAATAAAAATACGGTTGTGATTTCTGAGAAAAGAAAAGCTACAGATCCTTCAGTATATGCTGAGAAGGTAAAAAAACAGATTGACAGTCTGATGAAAAAAGGAATTCCGGCAGGAAGGATTACCGTGGTAGGAACTTCGCAGGGAGGATATATTGCGCAGTATGTTTCTTATTATGAGAAAAATCCACAATTGAAGTTTGTGTTCATTGGGGCCAGTTTCAAAGATGATTCTTTGGAAAAGGAAAAGGATTTTAAGCTGTATGGAAGAATTCTTTCCATTACTGAGAATTCGGATGACGGGCATGTACCCTTGTCACAGGAAAAGCGGTTAATCAGGTCTGATATTAAAGATTTTAAAGAAATAGAACTTAATACAGGGCTGAATCATGGTTTTCTATTCAAGGCTCTTAATGATTGGATTGCTCCCACCAAGGATTGGATTTCCCGCAAATAGATACTGGTCGCTCTATTACCGTTTAGTTCTTATGATTGAAGTTGCTGGGAAATGATCTGCGTAACCGGTGAAATATGCGGGCAGAAATTAAAGTTGAGATTCCTCGCTATGCTCGGAATGACAGGAAAACTGTTGAAAATAACCTTTTCATTTTTAGAGAAGTGCAATTTTTCGGAGATAAAATCCTTGCGCCTTAAAATATGCAGTTTGCCGTGAAAAACTTAGCGCCTTTGCGTTTTCCAAGCAATAGGTGAAGAGTTATATTGAGATTGCTTCACCTTCGGTTCGCAATGAATTTTGATCCATACTTTCAACAAAATTTTACTGTAAACATCAAACACAAAGAAAAATAAATCCTTATTTTTGTATTGCTCAATGAAAGATTACTACTATTTTCTCGGTATATCCCAGGATGCTTCGGAAGAAGACGTCAAAAAAGCCTATCGAAAACTGTCTTTAAAATATCATCCCGATAAAAATGATAATGACGATTTTTTTGCTGACCGTTTCCGTGAGATTCAGGAGGCGTATGAGACATTGAGTGATTCTGTCAGAAGACGTGCATATGATCAGAATTTAGAAAATCATCAGCGAAGTTTCAGATATAATATTCCGCCTGCAATCAAAACTTTTACCGCGAATAAAATTCATGCAAAAAAAGGGGAGGAGATTATTATCAACTGGCAGACGAGTAATGCTGATGTGGTAAAAGTATTGCCTTTCGGATTAGAAAAGCCGTATGGAGAGAGGATCTTTAAGATCACAGAATTTAAAGATGGAAAATTCCAGCTTTTGCTTCATGCAACGAATTCTCTTTTGCACAAAACAGTTGTTCAGGGAATTACCATTACGGAAGTTTTTGAAAATGATACTGAGAAATTCAAAAACACAGTAGAAGAAATGTTTAAGCCACAACCCAGAACCCGAATCAATACATCTGGGCAGCCTAAAATTATCATGCTGTTTTGGGGAATTATTATATTGGCAATTGCCTTATACTTTTTGATAAAAATGTTGCTAGCCTAGGCCATCTTCTTTCTTCCAGGACACTTTTTGCATCTTTTTCCTTTCTTGAACTTTTTACAACACGATTTCTTTTCACAGAACATCTCTTCGTTATTGAATGAGTAAGGTGCCAAAGGCGGAACTTTAAAAGGGACAATCATATTCATGCTGCAAATATATTAATTTAGAATAAATATAATTAATAAAATTTCATAAAATTCTTTAAACCTGATGGATAGCAGGCAGCGCGTATTTTTCAATAGAGGATCGGACCTCAATTTCGTGCCGGGTTACTTCCTGAATTCTCCCTGAATTGGGTATAAGTTTACATTTTAAATAAAACTAAGGCTTGTGGATTATTTTAAAGATAACTTTCACCATAAGGATAGGAACTGGTGAATAATTCACATGGTTTTAAACAAGATGTTAGTATTTTATTGAGTGTGAATTGATTATTTTATTACATATTATGCATGGAATAAGGGTTATTGTTGCTGAAATTAATATTAACCTTATCGGACGTTGATTAAAAATGAATTGTGAGAAAAGTCACAAATAATTGTGTGAATTATCACCCCTGGTATACTCTTGTACAATCATTCAAAAAATTGTAATTTTACCCATCTTTTTACAAACAAAATCTAATAAATAAAAATGAATACAGAA
>JASLCD010000405.1 GCA_030146295.1 Chryseobacterium sp. | reverse complement strand
GTACCTTTGTCGCCTTTCATTTTTACTTTTTATTAGATTTATTTCAAACTGCACTGTCTACTAAGGACATATGCAGTTTTTTTATTTTAATGCTTTTGCAAATTCCCACATCACAATTCCGGCACATACGCTTACATTAAGAGAATGTTTGGTTCCAAGCTGGGGAATCTCTAAAAATACATCAATATTAGGAAGCACTTCATCACTGATTCCTTCTACTTCATTTCCTAAAATCAATGCATATTTTTTTGATCTGTCAATTGTAAAATCCGTAATAAGCTGGCTGCCGGTAGTCTGCTCAATTCCGATGATTTCATACCCTTTGCTTTTAAAATCAGCAATCGCAGTATTCGTATCAGCTTCATGAGACCAGTCTACACTTTCGGTAGCGCCCAGCGCTGCTTTATGGATCTCACGATGGGGCGGCTGCGGTGTAATTCCGCAAAGAATGATTTTTTCAATTAAAAAGGCATCTGCCGTTCTGAAAGCTGCACCTACATTGTGCATACTTCTGATATTATCTAAAATGATGACCAACGGAATTTTTTCAACCTTTTTAAATGTTTCTACATCTATTCTGTTAAGCTCTTCCAGTTTTAGTTTCTGTACCAATTGTATGTTATTTGTGAGATTATTTTTTCCGTTTTTACCCATTCCAGCCTTTACAATTTTGAAAAGGCGGGGATATTTTCCGGTATCTTCATTCAAAAATAGTAAATAGTTTTTGGGGGTCAAAAAGTTAGAACGAAAAAAAACGTCTGGACCGGAATTTATTTTTTTTCCATTATCTGATGTACATTTTTTTCAATGTTCTGTGCAAGAGTTTCCATGGGAATATCATTTTCATCATTGTTGAACGGGTCTTCAATTTCTTCCGCAATAAGCTCAAGACTCATCAGTACATAATATACAAAAACAGTAAGAGGAATCATGAATAACCCGATGGTAATCACATAGGCAATGGGTAAAGCAAAAACATACAGAATAATAAATTTCTTGATGAATGAAGAGTATGAATAAGGAATCGGCGTATTTTTGATTCTTTCACAGCCCCCGCATACATCCAGAAATCCTGAAAGCTGAGTATCCAGATACAGCATTTCAATTTCTGAAATTTTACCTTCTTTTTTTAATTGATTCAGCTTATGGGTTAACAGAATAACCATTTCACTCGGACCGTGGTTTTTTAATGAATTTTCAATTTCAGAATAGTCTTCATCCAGTGCAAGCCTTGTCGATTCTTTGGAAAGGTGCTTGGCTAAAAAATGAGGAAAAAACTTTAAATATCTTGCAATCTGTTCTGCATCCTGACGGTTATCCCCCAGAATAGTATTGATTTTTATCGCAAAATTTCTCGTGTCATTGACCAGTTTTCCCCATAACTTCCGGCCTTCCCACCATCTGTCATAAGCCGTATTTGTCCTGAAAACCAATAAAAGAGAAAGTACGAATCCCAGTAGAGAATGAATCATTCCTACGTTGCTGATTCCTGATTTTGAGGTAAGATGCAGATATTCCACTTCCAGATACTGAATTCCCCAGGAGTATAATCCTACAAGAAGCATACTTGGAAAAAGAATTTTCAGGGTATCGCTTTTGTGTAAACTGAAAAGGATTTTAAGGAAATGTTTGGTATTGTAGACTCTCATAAATTCACTTATTACCACAAATATAATTTTTTTCGTTTAGTTCCGGGTGATGAAAACGGGTGAAATCTAATCCCGGACAGACTCTTCTTAAAATTTTTGCAAGTTTCAAAAAAACACTATTTTTATTTCGCATTAAATACAAAATACATGATCCTCGAAAACGTAGATATTGTAAATGATATCAGTAAGGAAGATTTTCAGAAGAACTATTTTAAAAAGCAGAAACCTCTTCTCATCAAGAATTTTGCCAGCAGATGGGATGCTTTCGACAAATGGAATCTGGCCTATATCCGGGAAAAGGCAGGAGATCAGGACGTTCCGCTGTATGACAACAAGCCTGCAGATGCTGCCAAAAGCTCTGATGCTCCGGTGGCTCACATGAAAATGAAGGAGTATATTGATACCATAAAAAGGAACCCTTCAGATCTTCGTATCTTTTTCTATATCATTACAGACAGACTTCCTGAACTGCTGAAAAACTTTACATATCCTGATTTGGGTATGAAGTTTTTTAAAAGGCTTCCAACGCTATTTTTCGGAGGAAGTGAAGCCCATGTTTTAATGCATTATGATGTAGATCTTGGAGATTTTATGCATATTCATTTCGAAGGAAAAAAAAGAATCCTGCTGTTTGATCAGAAACAGTCAGCGTTTTTATATAAAGTTCCTTTATCAGTTCATACGATCTATGAGGTAGATTATGAAAATCCTGATTATGAAAAGTTCCCGGCTTTACAATATGCCAAAGGATACGAAATTTTTATGGAGCATGGAGATGCTCTCTTTATTCCAGGAGCTTTCTGGCACTTCAACAGATATCTGGAACCGGGCTTTTCTCTCTCACTAAGAGCGCTTCCCAACAAGCCTAATGTATTTGCCAATATGCTGTATCATGTCTTCATTATGAGGTACACGGATAAACTGATGCGTAAACTTTTCAAAGCCAAATGGGTAGATTACAAGCAGAAATGGGCTTACAAGAAAAGTTCAGAGGCTTTGGAAAAACACCTTTCAGAAAAATAAATAGTATACACCTGACCATTTTAACGCAGTAAACAAGTTTAGGGATATCTGCTGATAAAGGTTCGTAAAAGGCATTGCAATCAGTGAAGAAATTTTGCCCATTGCCAAGTGATACAGCCTTGTAAACGAAAATAAGAAGAGATGATAGCAATTACCTTTGCATCTTAATGTTAGATTTTGGGTTTATTTATTAATAAGCCCGAAGATGGTTGCATCAACAAATTTTCCTTTTTCGAAAAAATAATCTTTTAAAGTACCTTCTTTACTGAAATTTAAAGAAGATAATAATTTTTCGGAAGAAATATTGGAAGGATCAATGAAGGCATCCACACGATGCAGTCTCATGGTTTCAAAACCAAAGGTAAGAATAGGGAGGATGGCCTCTTTCATATAGGATTGCTGCCAGAATTTTGGGTTGAGCTCATAGCCGATCTCTGCTCTGAGATGTTCTCTGTACCAGTTGTGGTAGCCACAAGTGCCGATCACTTTATTTTCAGATTTCAATTCCAGTGCCCATCTGAATCCTTTTCCTTTTTCAAATTCACTGTTAAAGTGCTGAATAATACGCCGGGAATCTTCTTCTGTTTTGAAGGTCTCCAGATCATAATATTCCATGACTTCATCCAGAGAAAAATACTCGAACAGATCTTGGGTATCATTAAGTGTAAGCTGACGTAAAATAAGCCTTTCAGTTTCTAAAACAGGAAATTCCATGAATGATGTGATTTGATGGTGAAAGTACGATTAATTACTGATAAAGAAAAGTATAGAAGATTAACCTCTAAACAATTCTCTTACCCTGAATTTATTTTTCTAAATTTGGGGCTCATTTTTTACTATGGCAAAATCGAAAAAGGAAACCCCATTAATGACGCAGTACAATACCATCAAGGGTAAATACCCGGATGCGCTTTTACTTTTCAGGGTAGGGGACTTTTATGAAACTTTTGGGCAGGATGCCGTGAAAACATCCCAGATCCTTGGTATTGTTCTTACCAAAAGAAATAATGGGGAAGGAAGTGTGGAGCTGGCAGGATTTCCGCACCACTCTATAGATTCTTATCTTCCCAAACTGGTAAGAGCAGGAATGAGGGTGGCGATCTGTGATCAGCTGGAAGACCCTAAAATGGTGAAAGGAATTGTAAAAAGAGGAGTTACCGAATTGGTTACGCCCGGAGTTACCTTCAATGATCAGGTTCTGAATTCAAAGAAGAATAACTTTCTGCTTTCTTTACACAAAGAAAAAGAGAAATATGGTATTGCCTTGGTAGACATTTCTACAGGAGAATTTCTGGTAAGTGAAGGAAACCTGGAGAAGCTGCTGCATATTGTCAATACTTTTGATCCCAGTGAGATTATTTACCAGAGAAGTGTACAGATTCCCGAGCAGATTAAGAATAAAAATGCTTTTAAACTGGAAGACTGGGCTTTTCAATACAATTTTGCCTACGAAAAATTAACCAATCATTTTAAAACCAATTCTTTAAAAGGATTTGGGGTAGAGAATTTTCCGTTGGCCATTACCGCAGCAGGAGCTATTTTTGCCTATCTGGTAGAAGATACCCATCATAATCTGCTGGCTCATATTACAAAACTTCAGATCATTCCACAGGAAGATTATCTGATGATGGATAATTTTACCCTTAGAAACCTGGAAATTGTTTATCCAAGCAACCCACAGGGGAAATCGCTGTTGGATATTATTGATAAGACTTCAACCCCAATGGGAGGAAGGTTGCTGAGAAGAAGAATCATTCTTCCTTTAAAATCTGTGGATGAGATCATGAGAAGGCTTTCTCTTATTGATTTTTTGAACGAAAATGATCCTCTTAAATATGAAATCTGCCAGCTTCTGAAGTCTATTTCAGATCTTGACCGATTAATGGGTAAACTGGCTGCAGAGAAAATTTCACCCAAAGAACTGGGATATCTTCGCCAAAGTTTAATCAATATCCATACAATCAAAGCATTGCTGCATTCTCATCCAGAGGTGCTGGCGTGGCTGGAACCTTTGTTTGACCTTGATGAATTGATTAAGTTCCTGCAGAATCATCTTAATGAAGAACTTCCGGTAAGCATTGCCAAAGGAAATGTTATTAAAGAAGGGGTTTCTGAAGAGCTGGACAGATTGAGAAATCTACAGAACAAAGGACGTGGATTCCTGGATGAGATGTGCCAGAGAGAGATTGAAAGAACAGGTATTACAAGCCTTAAAATTGATTTTAATAACGTTTTCGGATACTATATTGAAGTTCGAAATACCCATAAAGACAAAGTTCCGGATGATTGGGTAAGAAAGCAGACCCTGGTGAATGCTGAAAGATATATTACCGAAGAATTGAAGGAGTACGAAAGCCAGATTCTGGGTGCCGAAGAAAAAATAGGAGTGCTGGAAACTTCGCTGTACAGAAACTTATGTGCAGAAACGATGGTTTATATGGATCAGATTCAAGGGAACTCCCATATCATTGCTCAGCTTGATGTGGCTTCCGGATTGTCTGAACTGGCTGTTTCTGAAAGCTATACAAAGCCGGTTTTAAATGACGGCTATGCGATCGATTTAA
>JASLCD010000363.1 GCA_030146295.1 Chryseobacterium sp. | reverse complement strand
CGCAGATCTTGTGTTACAATCTCCGCGCTGCCTCTAAGTTCTTTATCGAATGTAAGCGTTTTATTATAGCTTGTTTTTAATCCTTTTGGTAAAACAACATCTACATAATAGTTTCCTTTATCATCAGGAATAAGAGAGATATTCTGTACTTTTCCTTCGATGATCCCGTATTCCTGGAATCGGTAGTTGTCCAGTTTAATCAGTACTTTTTCACCCGGAATAATTTTTCCTGAGTTTGTGGTAGGGACAGACATTCTGCCTACCAGCTGCTCTTTATTTTTAGGAAGAATAGAAAGGATAGGCTCGCCAACCTTTACAAACTGATTTTCGCCAAAGAACTGCTGGAAACTGGCAAGACCATCTGTAGATGATATAACAAGATAATTCAGTTCCCATTGTTTTAAAGATTTTCTCAGTTGCTCAAGAAGCTGTAATGTTTGTGAAGAGTATGTAATTCTGTCTTTTTCTGTATTAATGGCAGTTCCGCTTTTCGTTTTATTAAGATTGGAAATACCCTCATCCATTTGTGATATGGTGATTTTAAGATTTTCAAGATTTTGCTGGGCCTGAAGATATTTGATCTTTTCATTTTCAAGTTCCATAGCCGAAATTACTCCCTGATTGAAAAGTTCCTGAGATCTGTTGAAGTTTTTCTTGGTCAGATCATATTTTATTGATTCCAGGCTTTTCTGTTGTTTTAAGGTAGCTATTCGTACGCGGTATTCAGAAATACTCTGATTGGCTGCCAGGTTTTCCGGAGCATAAGGCTGCAGCCTGGTAAAAAGGGCTTCATCCTGAAATGCTTTTGCAAAACTGTTGTATTCACCCTGTAATTCCCCCAATTTGAATCTTGAAGCCTGGGCAAGAGGGAAGTTATATAAGTTATCAGGATTAATGGAATCTATCAGTTTTTTAAGCTCTAAAATATCCTTATAGTTAGCCGTTGACTGCATTACCATCAAAACATCATTCTTTTTAACTTCCTGATGGTCTTTTATGAATATTTTTTCAATTTTGGAACTTGTCCTTGCCTCAATTTTTTCCGGAGGATTCTGGGAAGTCACAATAATAGGTGCCGGTACAAATTCCGGATATTTTATAATATAACTCATTAAGAGAATGAGGAGGAGAATAATAAATATAACGGTATTTCCCCAGCGGATCATCCAATGAGGAGGCTGAGTAAGAATATCCTGTACGCTTTCTGAGCGAAGTTCAATATTGTCTAAAACGTCTTCTTTCATTTTTCTAAGATAAAATCCCCCATATTTCAGGGGGAATGTAATTTAACCAAATGGGCAATTCCCGTCATACCACGAAGGTGGCGAAGTGTCTGCATCCGGTGGACATGCAATATGGTGGATACGGCATGGCATCCAGCTGCCAAGACACCAAGAACCACAACAGTTGTTGTCCGGAATAACTACACCTCCGCTGACAAATGCCAGATCTTTTCTCGAAAGTTTTTTGAGATTTTTCATGATTAATTATAGTTTTTATTTTTCCTACTCTATAAGCTTTTCGGATTCCGCTATATGTTGACTAGTTTCCTAGTTCAAGTTGGTTTCTTACAAGTCTGTAATATTCTCCCCTTAAATCTACAAGGTCTGCATGGCTGCCTTCTTCTACTACTTTCCCCTGATCCAGTACAATGATTTTATCCGCATGTCTTACCGTAGAAAGTCTGTGGGCAATGACCACCGCGGTCTTACCTTTGAAAAACTGCTCTAGGTTTTCCATGATCACTTTCTCATTATTGGCATCCAATGCTGATGTAGCTTCATCAAACAAAATATATTCAGGAGATTTGTAGACAGCTCTTGCAATGAAGAGTCTCTGTTTCTGCCCACCGCTCACCCCCACACCTTCATTTCCGATCTTCGTATTATAACTTAACGGAAGACTTTCAATAAATTCTTTAATGTTGGCTATTTCTACGGCACGTCTCAGTTTTTGTTTATCAATATGATCCTCACCCACAGCAATGTTATTGGCAATAGTATCATTGAATACATAGCCTTCCTGCATGACCACTCCGCAATGATCTCTCCAGTATCTTGGAGAGATATTTTTCATATTGGTGTTTCCGATTCTGATTTCACCCTGATCAGGGTCATAAAACTTCATCAATAGTTTCAACAGAGTCGTTTTTCCACTTCCGCTGGCTCCCACAATAGCTGTAGTCTGTTGGTAAGGGATCGTAAGACTTAAGTTTTCAAAAACCGGAACATCAGAACCAATATATCTGAATGACATATCTTTGATTTCGATATCTTTTTTTGGAACATCTGTAACGTACTGCTCATTTTTATCCTCTTCATCATCTTTATCATGAATCTCTCCTAATCTTTCAAGGGAAATTTTAGCATCCTGAGTCTGCTTGATAAAATCGATAAGCTGAAGAAGAGGGCTGTTCAGCTGTCCAATAATATACTGTACGGAGAGCATCATCCCCAAAGTAAGGTTTCCGCTTAAAACCAGCTTTGCAGAAAGGAAACTTACCAGAATATCTTTCATCTGGTTGATAAAGTTACCTCCAACGGACTGCCATTGTTCTAATGAAAGCGATTTTATTCTGATTTTAAATAGTTTTACCTGAAGAAATTCCCAGTCCCATCGTTTTTGTTTTTCAGCATTATGCATTTTAATCTCCTGCATACCGTTGATAAGCTCGATCACTTTACTTTGCTCCTGAGAAACCTGAGAGAACCTTTTGTAATCAAGTTCTTTTCTTTTTTTCAGGAAGAAACTGATCCAGCCGATATATAAAACCGCTCCAACAAGATAAACAATGAATAATCTGTAATCATAAAACAGCAAAACAATACTGAAGATGATAAGATTCACCAGTGAGAAAAGGGTATTTAACGATGAGCTTGTAAGAAGCTGCTCGATTCTGTGGTGGTCATTTATTCTCTGCATGATATCTCCGGTCATTCTGGTATCAAAGAAACTTATCGGAAGTCTCATAAGCTTGATAAAGAAATCGGAGATGATGGAAATATTAATTCTCGCCGAAAGGTGAAGAAGAATCCAGCTTCGTATAGTTTCTATACCCATTCTTCCAAGGAATAGCATAATCTGTGCAAGTAAAACGACATAGATGAAATTAATATCCTGATTCTGAATCCCGACGTCTACAATACTCTGGGTAAGAAACGGGAATATCAGGGATAGTAAGCTTCCTCCAAGAAGTCCTATTGCCAGCTGGATAACCAGTGTTTTGTACTTAAAGAGGTATTTGGAAAGAAAAGAAAAGCTGGCTTTACTTTCTTCAGCATCAAATTCGGTCTGGAAAAATGCCGGTGTAGTTTCAAGAATCAGAACAATTCCTTCTTCTGTATTTTCGTTTGCATTTTCTCCGATCCAGGATTTGATGAATTCTTCACGGGTATAGGTAATCAGTCCGTAACTGGGATCTGAAATATATACTTTATTATTTTTATCAATTTTATAAACAACCACAAAATGGTTTTTATTCCAGTGTGCAATACATGGGAAAGAAACTTCTTCTGTGAGGGTATTGAAATCGATCTGGACTCCCATTGATCGGAATCCAAGGTTTTCTGAGGCATCACTCAGCCCAAGAAGGCTGCTCCCTTCACGCGTCGTTTCGGAAAGGTTACGAATTTGCTGCAGAGAAATGCTTTTACCGTAATACTTACTTACGATTCTAAGACAGGTAGGGCCGCAGTCTTTAGTGTCTGGTTGCTTATAAAAGGGGAATTTTTTTTTCAAAACTACTACTCATTATAAAATGCCGTCAGCGGGTGACGACATTTTTACTTTAATTCAATTATAATTCAATGAAATGGTAAACCGGATAGTTCCATTTGTCAATGTTTTTCTGCTCTTTTACACCTTATCAGATGTAGTTTTTGTTTTCCTAAGATAGTGAAATTTTCAAATGAATGACATTTATTTACTAAATCTCATCATCTTCTATCAATTCATCAATAAAGAACAAAATATCTTCACGATCATACTTATCAGGGAATTGGTATCCGTTGATGATAAAGATTGGGGTAAAGTTTAATCCGGCATTACTGTTTTCGTTAGACATCGCAACCAGTGGGTTCAGGTTTTCCGATGTTACATTACCTCCTGAAAGAGCATTGATTTTGCTTTCGTCCTTAGTCTCAAACCATTCTTCCACAGCGTGCAAAAACTCTTTTTCAGGCTTGTTGTGGTAGATATGAGTCAGATCAGAGACAAGCTGGGTATATTTTTCAGGGGCTCTTTCAGGGCTGTAGTTGAATCGCATCTGTAAAGAAATCGTATCTGGGTATTTTTCCAAAAGACCTTCTGCCAGTTTATGGGCATCTTTACAGAAACCACAATATGGATTGGAAACAATAGAAATACGAAGTTTGGCATCTCTTTTCCCAACAGCAAAAGTTTCAGTATCCTGGAATTCTATTTTTGGATTTTGCTCCATCTGGTTTTTGAAAAGCTCATAATTTCTTTTGAATCTAAGATTTTTTGCATTCGATTTTTGAAGAGATTCTTTTTGCTCAAGAAGAGTATTGAAATAGATAACGGCAGAGAAAACAAGGGCCCATAGAATAACAGTCAGTAAAAGTGTTCCCACACTGAAAAACATATTCTCGAAGAATAAAATGCTTACCAGTGTTTGTGCCACAAGGATTGAAATAATCAGGAGACACACTCTGCAAAATGTCTTTTCTACAAAAGCCTGAATATATAGAGAATATCCTATTGCAAGTACAGAAACGAAAGTGAATCCCTTGACAATATAAGCTGTAGCAGGTAAAAATAGACCCAGCACTGCAAGTCCTACAAAATAGATTAGAGAAAAATCTGCAAATTTTAATCCTAAAACACTGGTCTTATCCTGCTTTATAATTTTGTCACATGAATTGGCTGTCTGGCTTGCAGCAGTACCTCCGCCTCCGCATATACTCCCGATTACAGTAGAGGTATTCCCAAATTTCTGGTTGAAGAGTTCCAGTGAAATATATACTCCAGCCAAAGAAAGAAGATTGAATATGGCTTCATAAATGGTTTGGCTTATCAATGAATACGCAAGAACAGCGGCAAAAATTAAATAAAGGACTGGTTTGAAATTGAAGGCCAGCTTATTTTCTGTATTTTCAGTTTTTTCAAATAACAGTACAAAATCAGTTGATTTGGTATAAAGTTCTTCTTTACCCAGGGTTTTGGCTTTTTCTGAATAAACGGAATAATTACTTCCTGACTTTTTTACAAGAGAAAATGAGTTTTCAACAATGGCTATAAATTCTTCCGGAAGTTCGTCCCAATATTCTTTGTCAAGTTCATAAGCATCATTTTTCACCCCCATAAAGTTAAGCGTGTCACTAAAAGCCAACGCAGATGGATAATTGGGATGTGAGTTGAACTGGAAAATGAATTCCTGTTTATCGAGTTTTAAGTGGTTAATTAGTTTGTCAAAAATCATGTTAATATTTTTATCTAAAATACACAGATGTTTTAAATATACA
>JASLCD010000331.1 GCA_030146295.1 Chryseobacterium sp. | reverse complement strand
TTCTTTCTTTTCTGAGCTTCCTGAAATGCCATATGTGCAATCGGAATAATATCTTCACGGCTATATTTGCAGACATCATAGGCATACGCTCCTTCCGGATCGGTAAATTTTTCACCAAAATAAATTCCACTTACCAATTCTCTGAAAATCTGAATATCAGCACCTTCTATAATTTCTCTTTTAAGCGGACTTTTATCAATCAATGAGGCATATGTTTTCAAAGGACGGATATTGGCAAACAGTCCCAGTTCTTTACGAAGTTTTAAAAGTCCCTGCTCCGGTCTTACTTTTGCTTCAGGATTGTTATCAAAAACCGGATCACCAATAGCTCCGAAAAGCACAGCATCAGACTCCTTGCATATCTTCAGTGTTTCATCAGGTAACGGATTTCCTGTTTTAAAAATAGCTTCTGCACCTATCAATCCATAATCAAAATGGAATTCACATTGAAAAGCTTCCGCAATAACATCTAATATTTTGATGCTCTCACTGATAATTTCCGGGCCAATCCCATCTCCGGGAAGAACCGCGATTTTAAAATAATTGCTGCTCATTTGTTTTTTGTGTCTTTAGTTCAAACTTTGTGATCGTCTGTTTTCTGCTGATTAAAAAATCAATATCATCATAGCCGTTCAACAGGCATATTTTTTTATAAGAATCAAGTTCAAAGGTCTCTGTAGTATCTTTAAAACTTACTGATTGTAATTCCACATCAATCGCGATTTCATTATCAGGATTCTCATTGATTCCTTCAAAAATTTCTTTTAAAAATTCTTCAGAAACTTTTACAGGAAGAAGTCCGTTATTCAAAGCATTTCCTTTAAAAATATCAGCAAAATAACTGGAAATAATTACTTTGAATCCATAATCTGTCAAAGACCAGGCTGCATGTTCACGACTGCTTCCACAACCGAAATTGTTTCCTGCAACAAGAATCTCACCACTGAATTTAGGATTATTTAAAACAAAATCCGGATTCGGTTCACCTGTATGAATATTGAATCTCCAGTCTCTGAACAGATTTTCTCCGAAACCTTTTCTGTCTATACTTTTCAGGAATCTTGCCGGAATAATCTGGTCTGTATCTATATTTTCTGCCGGCAATGGAACTGCACGGGATTTTAAAACAACTAATTTTTGCATGTACCTTTACTATTTAATTTAAACTTTCAAGAGCTGAAATCTTACCTTCTATTGCTGCTTTAGCTGCAGTAAGCGGACTGGCAAGAATCGTTCTTGAACCTTGTCCCTGTCTGCCCTCAAAGTTTCTGTTGGAAGTGGAAACACAATATTCACCTTCTGGAATCTTATCGTCGTTCATTGCCAGACATGCTGAGCATCCCGGCTGACGGATCTGAAATCCTGCATCATTGAATATTTTATCCAGACCTTCCTCGTAAATCTGTTTAACGACTTGTTGAGATCCGGGAACAATCAGAGCTTTTACTGCTTCCGATTTGCTTTTCCCTTTAATATACTGAGCTGCAGAACGGAAATCCTCTATTCTTGCATTGGTACAGCTTCCTATGAAAACATAATTAACCTTAATGCTGTTAACTGTCTGTCCGGCTTCAAGCCCCATGTATTGTAACGCCTTCTCTTCAGATTCATTCTGTGGCGCAGGAATCACTTCACGGATTGAAATCCCCATTCCCGGATTTGTACCATAGGTGATCATGGGATAAATAGCTGAAGCATCAAAGCTGAGTTCTTTATCAAAAGCAGCGCCTTCATCTGTTTTCAGGGTCTTCCAGTAGGCTACCTTCTCCTCCCATTCTTCTCCTTCAGGAGCAAATTTCCTTCCCTGAACATATTCAAAAGTCGTTTCATCAGGAGCAATCATGCCGCCTCTGGCCCCCATTTCAATGCTCATATTGCAGACTGTCATTCTTCCTTCCATCGACATTTCTTCAAATACGTTTCCTGCATATTCACAGAAATATCCTGTTCCTCCGTCTGTTCCTATTTTTGAAATGATATAAAGAATAACATCTTTAGGCTGAACATTTTCATTTAATTTGCCATTAACCGTAATTCTCATAGATTTTGGTTTGTTAAGCAGCAGACATTGACTGGCAAAGACCTGTGCTACCTGGCTTGTTCCGATTCCGAAGGCAATCGCTCCAAATGCGCCATGGGTAGATGTGTGGCTGTCACCACAAACAATACTCATCCCCGGCTGGGTAATTCCTAATTCCGGAGCGATAATATGAACAATTCCCTGGTACTGATGTCCTAATCCGAAGAGTTCTATATTGTTTTTCTTGCAGTTTTCCGTAAGCTGTTCTACCTGATTTCTTGAAAGCTCATCCCTGATAGGCTGTTCCTGTTGCAAAGTAGGTACATTATGATCCGCAGTGGCTACAATCTGTTCCGGCCTGAATACTTCCAGATTTCTGGATTCAAGTTCTGCAAATGCCTGAGGACTGGTTACCTCATGAATAAGATGCTTGTCTATATAAATAATCTGTGGCCCGTCAGGAATGGTTTCTACCACATGAGCGTCCCATACTTTATCAAAAAGTGTCTTTTTACTGTTGTCCATTTTTACTTTATCTTGATTTAGAATCAAACCTATCCTATTTTTCTGCTGAAAGAATCCATCATCATGCTCAGATCATCGTTGCCTATTTCTTTTTTAAGGTCGGCAATTTTCAAAAACTCCTGATACAAATAATCAAGTTCGTTTTTGGTGACCTCATAACCAATATGCTTGAATCGATACGCCAATGCTGAGCGGCCGCTTCTGGCAGTAAGAATAATCGAAGAGGCATTCACTCCTACTTCTGCGGGATCAATAATTTCATAAGTTTCTCTGTTTTTGATCACACCATCCTGATGAATTCCAGAGCTGTGAGCAAAAGCATTAGCTCCTACAATAGCTTTATTGGGCTGTACAGACATCCCCATCAGATCAGATACCATTGTACTCATTTCATTCAGCATTCTTGAGTTGACATCTGTATGCAGGTTCAAATCTTTGTGTTGTTTCAGAATCATAACAACTTCTTCCAAGGCTGTATTACCGGCTCTTTCTCCCAATCCATTGATGGTACATTCAATCTGGCGGGCTCCGGCGATGGCCCCTGCGATGGAATTGGCAGTAGCCAGCCCAAGATCATTATGGCAATGGCATGAAAGCACAGCTTTTTCAATACCTTTTACATTTTCCCGCAGGTATTTTATTTTCTGTCCATATTCTTCCGGTAAGCAATAGCCTGTTGTATCAGGAATATTCAAAACGGTAGCTCCGGCTTTGATAACTGCTTCACAAACCTGCGCCAGATATTCATTATCTGTTCTCCCGGCATCTTCAGCATAAAATTCTACGTCTTCCACGTAAGTTTTAGCATATCTTACGGCTTCGGCGGCCCGTTCAATAATATCTTCTCTGGTTGAGTTGAATTTATATTTAATGTGAGAATCAGAAGTTCCGATTCCAGTGTGTATTCTTGGTCTTTTTGCAAACTTCAGAGCTTCTGCTGCGGTATCAATATCTTTTTTATTCGCTCGCGTCAGTCCGCATACTTTAGCTTTCTTTACCAGTTTTGAAATTTCTGCAACAGATTCAAAATCTCCCGGACTGGAAATTGGGAATCCCGCTTCAATGATATCAATCCCCAGCTCATCAAGCCTTTCTGCAATAATCAGTTTTTGTTCCGTATTCAGTTTACATCCCGGAACCTGCTCCCCATCTCTTAGTGTTGTATCAAAAATTTCAATTTTTTCGGAATTCATAAGTGAAGTTTTTTACTTAATTTTGATCCAAAACTACGGGTTGCTATATTTTTCCATTTTCACTTTTTCTGAAAATTACAATATTCAACAGTTGAAAAAACAATCGTATTCATTTATTAATCAGTATTTTAATTTATAAAAATTTACAATGGCAGAATTGCAGAAAGATTTTTTGTTTGTATTGGTAAAGTCATTGACCACCTCTGAAAAACGACAGTTTAAGTTGTACGTCAACCGTCTCGGAATTAATGTAGATGCCAAATTTCTCCTGCTCTTTTCTGAAATGGATAAAATGAAAGAATATGATGAAAGTGTGATTATTGAGAAAAAAATCTCTACCAAACAACAGCTGTCGAACCTTAAGGCCCATCTTTATAAACAGATCCTGGTGAGCCTTCGTATGAACCCGAGTCACCAGAATTATAGAATTCAGCTTCGTGAACAGCTGGATTTTGCCAATATTCTTTATCAGAAAGGACTTTATAAGCAGGCTCTAAAGATATTAGACAAAACCAAACAGTCTGCGCTGGAACTTGATGAAAAAAGCATTGCTTCTGAAATTATCGACCTTGAAAAAGTAATTGAATCCCAATTCATTACACGAAGTATAGAAGGCCGTGCCGAGGAACTTATCAAGCAGTCTCAGGAGATCAGTAAGCAGAACCGTTACACAACAAAGCTATCTAATCTTTCCCTGAAATTGTACAGTGAAATGCTTACCCATGGCTATGTAAAAAATGATGCAGACCGGCAGGAAGTGATGGACGTCTTTAATGCCCAGATTAAAAATATTAACCCAGAAAAGCTGAATTTCACTGAAAAACTTTGGTATTATAAGGCCCATGTCTGGAAAAACCAGTTGTTACAGGACTATAAGTATACATTGAAATATGCATACCAGTGGGTAGATCTTTTTCATAAAAAGCCTGAAATGATCTACAGCCATCCGGTGTGGTATATCAAAGGGAATACTTATCTGCTGAAAATCCTGTTTTTGTATGGAAATATTGACATTCTTGAGGAACATTTCGCAAGCTTTAACAAAATGGTTCATGCGGAGAATTTCATTCAGAATGAAAACCTTCAGTCGCTTATTTTTCTTACCCACTACAATACACTGATGAATATTCACTTTGTAAAAGGGGAATTCTTCACGGGCACCAAGCTTATTCCTGAAGTGGAATTAAAAATGGAAAAACTCAGAGAAAGAATTGATGAGCACCACTTTATGATTCTCTACCTTAAAATGGCTGCGATGTTCTTCGGTAGTAAAATGTTCGAAAAATCAATCGAATATTCAATGAGGGTGATAGAATCTAAGGGGAATGTACAGGAAGACCTGCTGTTCCATACCAGAATTCTGATTTTAATGGCGAAATATGAATCAGGAAATGATGAAGATTATGATGAATTTATTGCTTCTACTTTGAAGTTTGCTAAGAAAATGAAGAAGCCTGAAGAGTTCCATTTTGAAAGCATTCAGTTTTTTAAAAATCTGAATAATCAGGTGCCTGACCAACGGCAGAAAGCATTTGAAAATTTTGATAAAAAGCTGGAAGAATTTTCTAAAAATGAATATTACAGGCGGTCATTATTTTATATAGACATTCATGGATGGATCAAATCACAGGTCCAGCATATAGACGTTATTGAAATTATCAAGCAGAAAGTAAAGTACAAAAGAAAACATTAAATAAAACAATATAAATAGTTGTTTTACAATATTTTATAATATTTCATTTCATGTAAAATAAAACAACTTGTCAAGTGTTTTATTTTCAATATACTCTCACACAGATTTAGCATTAACAGGTCGCTCCTCTGGAGCTTTACTTTTACAGCGACTTAATTTTTTTTTCTATTAACAGTAGATCCTGATGGGATCAAATCCAGCTCCAATGGGAGCTAACTGTTAATAGAACGTATTTGTTTTAAAATTAAAGCTCCGGAGGAGCGACCTGTTAATTATGCTTTGATGTAATCAGACAAGAATGATTCTATTTATACATATTCTCTATGAAATCCAATGCATTTTTGTGACTGATCTTTTCTAGCAATTCGGAAGAGAAACGTTTTTCAATTTCTTTATTGATTGTATTAAAAGCAGATGCATCGTCGTAGCCTTCAAAGAAAATAGGATATCTGGACTGATCAGGATGGTTTTTCCAAAAGAAAAAATCTGCCCCGTATGCAATCGCATCTTCAGCTCCTAAATCAAGCCCATACTGAATATGTTCGTATAACATCTCAGGGTTTTTATCATCAATACAGTTGCGTATAAAGTTGAGCCCAATCAGTCCTTTTCTTTGAATAACTTCTTTTGCCAATTCATCAGGAAGATTTCTTTTTTTGTCATGTACCTGTCTATAATTAGAATGGCTTGCGATAATAGGAATTTTGTAGTTTCTCTGGTCTATATAATTAAGGATTCCATAGGCAAGCTGATCACTGGTATGAGCCAGATCAATGGCGATATTTTTTTCTGAGATATAATCAAGCAGAACTTTTCCGTCATCTTTCAGTCCTGCATCAGAATTGTTTCCACCTCCAAAGCGGTTTTCGGTATGATGGGTTATTCCCAGGTAAAGAATTCGCTGTGTTTTTTCAATGATAGCTTCCAGATTTTTAAAACCAGATTCCAGGTTTTCCTCTTCGCCACAAAAACCGGATGCATTTTCTATAGAAGCAATAATTCCTACTTTATCTGCGTTCTCCTGTTTCTTATAGTTTTCACCTTCAAATAAAAAATAATTTTCATTTTGCAGGAGATTTAAAAATATTTCGCTCTGCTTCATTCCATAAACAGTACTATTGTCTCCAGTGGCTGAGTATATGGCCATAACCTGGAGCTTTACATTTCCTTCTTTTAAATAAGGAAGTGAGCAACCCAGCTCTTTATCATCAATTAATGAGCCCGGCTCCAGTAAATAACATAATAAGTCGCAGTGAAGGTCAATATTAAAGTTTTTCATATTACTTTTCTTTTTTCAAATTAATATCAGGTTTATATAGCAAAGAAAGCCTGTTTTCCTTATATTTTTAAAGGAAACACCACAATTTCAAGGGCTATTTCTTTAGGGAAAATTTAAGCTGAGACTGATTTCATTTAAAATCACAAATCTCATTTTCGGGATTCAACGTTAATTCTTATTTCAAATATAGTTTAAATATAGCATATTATCTAAAAAATGCGTATTTTTGCCTCTTAAAATTTCTTAGTAAACAATGATAAAAATTACACTTCCAGACAATAGTGTCAAAGAATTCGAGGGAGCAGT
>JASLCD010000301.1 GCA_030146295.1 Chryseobacterium sp. | reverse complement strand
CAGCGGCCGGCCGCCGGACGATGATCGCCGCGCCGTGCGGCTCCTCGGCCGCAACCGGCAGGCCGTCGTAGGTGAAACGCGGCGCCGTCACGCGCCGAGTATGGGAGTCCGCGGGATCGCTACCCCTCGCCGCCTCTTGACGCCCGTGAAGGCGGGATCCTACGTTTCAGCTATTAAATCGTTCTCAGTCCGTTATGGCGCACTGTGTCAAGCCGGAGAGGCTGGCCTATGTCAGGAAGCCGCGCAACGCTGCTCGCCGGAGTCGGCCGGGTCACGATCACCCCGCCCGTCGGATCGCCGCTCATCGGTTTCGCCGCGCGCGGTGAGTCGACCGGCTGTCACGACGACCTGACCGCGACGGCGCTCGTGCTGCAGGCCGGCAACGTCCGCCTGGCCCTGATCGCGTGCGACCTGCTCTAGGCCATGTTTACAGGAATGCATAATGTATTTCTGGGGCTTCTTTTCAGTATTACGGCGAGTGTCGGCTTCTGGGGTAGTCTGGTGTTTTACAACTCCTTTCTTCCGGATATTGCCACACCGGACCGCCAGGATGCACTTTCAGCGAGAGGATACGTTTACGGATATATTGGTTCTGTAGTTTTGGTAGTAATCTGTTTGGTTCTGATCCAGGTTTTTGCCAAAGGAGCAGCTCAGCAGTTACTGTTTACCCGAATCAGTTTCCTTTTAACGGGAGCATGGTGGTTTGGTTTCTCTCAATATACATTCAAGCACCTTCCTCAGTTTGGAGATGTAAAAGATAAACTTCCTAAAGATCTTGTATTGCTGAACTATAAGAATATCTTCAAAAAGCATGAAGAGCAGGGAGGTTTTTTTGAAGTATTTAAAGATAACCTGAGCTTTTATAAAGATATAGCAAAAGAAAGCTTCCACGAACTTTTCAAAGTAGGAGGAGAGCTTTTCAAAGATAAAAACCTGAAATTCTTCCTGTCGAGTTTCTTCTTTTACAGTGTAGGAATGCAGACGATTTTCCTGATGGCAACCTTATTCGGAAAGAGTGAGATTAATCTTGCTCAGGATAAACTTATCGGAACCCTTTTGGTGATTCAGATCGAAGCCATTATCGGAGCAGTTATTTTCTCAAGGCTGTCTAAGAGAATTGGGAACAAAAACGTTATTTCAATTGCTATTATTCTATGGATTATAGCCTGTCTTTGGGCTTATTTCCTGAACAAAGAAAATCCGACGGTAGAATACCAGTTTTATGGGGTAGCAGCAGTGGTAGGTTTAGTAATGGGAGGGCTTCAGGCGATGTCCAGATCTACCTATTCCAAGCTGCTTCCGGAAAATTCGATGGAAAACACAACATACTTCAGTTTTTATGACGTATTGGAGAAAATTGCAATCATCATCGGAACATTTATCTTTGCAACCTTGATTGAGCATTTCAATAATATGCGTATCGCGGCATTGTCCATGACCATATTCTTTGCAGCAGGATTAATTTTAATCAGATTCCTGAAGGTCAAAATGAGAACCGACAGAGAAACATTATAAAAAAGAAAAGACGTTATTTTTAACGTCTTTTTTTATTTTAACGAATAAAAAACATTTATTCAATCCTCTGATTTGATTTATTTATCCAGTTGCTGTAAATAATAGGATACAGTAAAGATTTTTCACTATGTTTTGATTTTTTTTGTTTATTTGTAAAAAATCATTAAAATTATCAAAATCATGAAAAAGTTTCTATTAGTTTGCTTTTTACAATGTTTTGCTTTCGGTTTTTCTCAGAATTTAAAACCAGTTGCGCAAAAAGTTTTGGAATATCACAATAGGAAAACAGAACTTAAAAGCTATGATTTATTTGAAATCAACAGCGCTGCGGATAAATTAGCAGAGTACCAACGGGCAGCAACGGATATCACGGTTATGTCGCTGAAGCCTGCAGAACTGAAAAGAGTAATCAGAGAAAAGCCTGATTTCCTCGAAATCTCTTTTCCCTTTGATGGTGGCAGGCAGATCACGGTTGAAATGTACAGGCATCAGATCTTAACCAACGATTTTAAAGTAGTCACAGAAAAAGGCAAAACAGTAGCGTATACACCGGGAGTTTATTATCAGGGAATTGTAAAAGGAGATAATTCTTCTATTGCAGCCTTTAGCTTTTTTAATAATGATATTGTAGGAGTTGCTTCTACACCTGAATTGGGAAATATAGTGATAGGGAAAGCTAAAAATTCAGAAGATTTTGTAAGCTATTCAGATTCCAAATTAACAGGTGCCAACCCATTCGCCTGTGAAGTAGACGGATTAAAAGAAAATCAAACCCAAAGAACAATTTTTAATCCTAACCATAACACCAATAAAAAAACGGATAATTGCGTAAGAATATATTATGAAGCAGGCTTCGGGCCTTATACCCAAAATGGGAGCAATACCACTACAACAACCGACTGGGTGACTGCCATGCATAACAATATCTCAGCATTATATGCCAATGAGAATGTGAATGTAGCGCTGAGTGGAGTTTTTGTTTGGACAACCACCGATCCATATACAGGTTCGCCAAGTGCAATTCTAAGCCAATTTAGAACCACCAGAACTACTTTTAATGGGGATGTAGCACAGTTATTGAGAAATCCCGCCACAACAAGTATTGCCTATGTTAATTCATTATGTACCAATTACAGGTATTCTTATTGCGGGGTGAATTTAAACTATCAGAATGTACCTACCTATTCCTGGAATATAGAAGCTATGACCCATGAACTTGGACATAATTTAGGTTCACCTCATACACACTCCTGTTTCTGGAATGGAAATAATACGGCTATTGATGGATGCGGGCCCGCTTCAGGAAATAACGAAGGATGTACGGCTGCTCTGCCTCCTGTAGGCGGGGGGACTATTATGAGTTACTGTCATTTGGTAAGCAGTGTAGGGATTAACTTTGCTAATGGCTTTGGCGTACAGCCGGGAACATTGATCAGAAATACTGTAGATTCAAAGGGATGTCTTGGTACCAATTGCACCGCATCATGCCTTACAACAATCACGAACCTTAAAATTAATGCAATCACACAGACTTCTGCAAATGCTACATTTACAGATGCTGCTTCAACATCATGGAAGTATAAATTAACGACAAGTAACGGAACGCTCATATCTTCTGGCAATGCAAATACACCCTCTTTTAATTTTACAAACCTTCAACCCGCTACTTATTACAGACTAAGCGTAGGGACAGATTGTAGCGGAGCTAATGCATTTCAGCTATCACAGCTCTTTCTGACTGACGGAGCATGGTGTGACGGAACTCAGTTTTTAGATACTGGAGGCTCAACGGGGCAATACGGAGACAATGAAGAACTTATAAAAACATTCTATCCTGCTTCCGGATCCGCTATGACTATGACATTCACCGCATTCGATCTTGAACAGGGCTATGATTTTATGTATGTGTATAATGGTCCTTCTACAGCTTCACCACTGTTTGCCAATGGAAATAATTTAAGTGGAAGTACCCTTCCCGGTCCGTTTACATCAACAGACCCTTCAGGAGCCATAACAGTAAAATTTCTTTCAGACGGAGCCGCTACAGGAAACGGCTGGAATGCGAATTTCTCCTGCAATGTCTTAGCTGTAGAAGATATCAATACAAAAAATAATTCAATCAATATATATCCGAATCCTGCCAAAAATATCATCACTCTCTCTTCAAAAGAAAGACTGAAAGGGTATAAAATCTATGACGAATCCGGAAGACTGGTTATTTCCGACACTTCTTTAAAAGGAAATAAGCAGGAAATAAATCTTTCCTCGATTCAGACAGGAAACTATGTGATTACAATAGAAACAGAGAAGCAGACCATCAACAAAAAGCTGATCAAAGAATAATTTTCAAATAAATGTATAGTAAAAGCCTGAGAATATCAGGCTTTTTTCTTATTTTAGGGGGAGAAGAATGAAGCAAGCCCAAATAACTCATATTTCGGTCTGAGTTTTGCTTATATTCAGCGGAATAATTTTTAACTTTGCAAAAAGATTTATTGTCAAAATGACCAACCCTTTATTTTATGCAAAAATAAT
>JASLCD010000300.1 GCA_030146295.1 Chryseobacterium sp. | reverse complement strand
CACATCTTATTTAATTTAATAAAATAATAAAACGTAATATGTCAAAAGCAATTTCGCAAGTACCATTAGCGGTAAATGAGCCTGTAAATTCTTATGAACCGGGATCTCCGGAGGTTAAAAGCCTTATCGACACTTATAAAAAAATGTGGGCAGAAAAGGTAGAGATTCCAATGATCATCAACGGAAAAGAAGTGAAAACCGATACAAAGGTACAGCTTCAGTCTCCACAGGATCATGCGCATGACTTCGGGTTCTACTACCAAGGTGGTATGCAGCATGTGGATGACGCTATCAACGCGGCATTGGCAGCTAAACAGGAATGGAATGAACTAGGCTGGGAACAGCGTGCAGCAATTTTCTTAAAAGCAGCTGATCTTTTGGCTGGTCCTTACAGAGATGTAATCAATGCTGCTACAATGATCGGACAGTCTAAAAATGTACACCAGGCTGAAATTGATGCAGCTTGTGAGTTCATCGACTTCTTAAGATTCAATGTAGAGTTCATGACAGAAATGTATGCTGAGCAGCCGGTTTCTGACAATGGAATCTGGAACCGTGTTGAATACAGACCATTGGAAGGATTCTGCTTTGCAGTAACTCCGTTTAACTTTACAGCGATTTCAGGAAACCTTCCGACTTGTATGGCTATGTTAGGAAACGTTGTGGTTTGGAAGCCGTCCGACAAGCAGGTATATTCTGCAAAAGTAATCATGGATGTATTGACAGAGGCGGGTCTTCCTGCTGGGGTAATCAACATGATCTTTACAGATGGAAAAGAGACTGCTGAAAAAGTATTGGCTCACCGTGATTTCGCGGGTCTTCACTTCACAGGTTCTACAAAAGTATTCCAGGGAATGTGGAAAATGATCGGCGACAATATTCACAACTACAGAACATATCCAAGAATTGTTGGAGAAACAGGTGGTAAAGATTTTGTCATTGCACATCCATCTGCTAACGTAGAAGCTGTAGCGGCTGCATTGGTAAGAGGTGCTTTCGAATACCAGGGACAAAAATGTTCTGCTGCTTCAAGAGCTTATGTTCCTAAATCTCTTTGGGCTGACGTGAAAAAAGTGATGGAGACTCAGATGAACTCTATCAAAGTAGGTTCTCCTGAAGATACTTCTAACTTCGTAAACGCGGTAATCGACAAAAATTCTTTCGAAAAATGTAAAGGATATATCGACAGAGCTAATGCTTCAGGTGAAGCGAATGTAGCTATCGGTGGAAAATATGACGATTCTAAGGGATGGTTTGTACACCCAACAGTTATTGAAACTACCAATCCTCATTACGAAAGCATGGTAGAAGAGATCTTCGGCCCAATCTTATCGATCTACGTATATGAAGATCAGGACTGGAAAGAAACTCTTAAGCTTGTAGATTCCACTTCTCCATATTCATTGACAGGTTCTGTATTCTCACAAGACCGTTACGCTATCAACGAAGCTTACAAAGCGTTGGAAAATGCTTCAGGTAACTTCTATATCAACGATAAGCCAACCGGAGCTGTAGTAGGACAACAGCCTTTCGGTGGTGGTAGAGCTTCAGGAACAAATGATAAAGCAGGTTCTAAAATGAATCTTCTGAGATGGGTTTCTGTAAGAAGCGTAAAAGAAACGTTTGTTTCTCCAAAAAACTACAAATATCCATATCTTGGGTAATAAACGATAAATGATCATTAATTAATGATTTAACAGCCTCGGAATTTCGGTTTCGGGGCTTTTTTGTGAAGAGATTCGGGATTCGGGTTAGGATGAGAGCTACAGGAGTTCAATGTTTAAGGTTACTGGGATCCAGAAATATACTTTACTCCTCCGATATTCAGTACTTAATTCTCTAACTTTAGTTCCCTCTACTCTCCCACACTCTAACTCCTAATCCCTAATTCCTATAATCTGCTACCTGCTACCTAACATCTTTTAACAAACTTTACCGATATTTTACGACTTCCGATACCCAATTAGGAATAATTGTTGTTTTTTTATCAGTACAACACCCCAAAATAAAATAGTATGAAAAAGTTATTGCTAACAGCCGTTGGAATAGGAATATTTGCAGTGAGCTGTGGAACCAAAGAATCGACAATGTCTACAAGCAGCCGTGATTCAGCAACTGTAGGAAATGCACAAAAAAGTGTACCACCTACAACTACTGATACTATGACTACAAAAATGACGAATCCTGACAGTATCAAGATGAAAAAGGATTCTGCGGCAATGTCTCCTGTAAAATAGTAATTATATAACATTCAATCTAAAAATGGAAAATCTGCAGATGAAAGCTCTGCAGATTTTTTTTGATGAATAACCTGAAATGTTTGAACTGCAATGAAGTTTTAGCCTGAAAAATACTGCTATTTCAGGTTTTGGCTAAAGCCTATAGATTATATATTATTTTTAAAGGTGGGCTAAATCCCACCCCTATTGAATTTTAAATGAAAACATCTTTCATCTTTTATCCTTTACCTGGTAACATTTAAATCCTTATATTTAATCAATACAAACATAAAATATACTATTATGAAAAAATTCTGGATAGGAGCAGTTCTTGGACTTCTTTTCCTTGGAAGTTGTGCTCAGAATAAAGAAAAAAGAGAAGAATATAAAGAGGCCCATAACAAGGATTCTTTATTAAACAAAATGAGCGATTCTGCTGTTGCCAATTCTATACCCGCGCCGGCCGCTACAGATACTTCAAAAACAAAACCCGACGCTAAAAAGGTTAAATAAAATCACAAATCCACAGACTTCTGTGGATTTGCACTTAAAAAAACTTGACTGAAAAAAAACCGGGCAATCAACCCCGATTATGAGATATGGCTGATATCCTGAAAAGAATATTCCTTTGAAGATAAAAATGGGAACTATGGCTGTCTCCTTATAAAACATATATGTTCCATATATTAATTTTCATGGTTGGGTTTTCAGCTTAGGAATGATTGTCTTATGATATATCTTATTTCAGGAAAAATAATATTCCTTTAAAAAATAAAAGAGATAAGCTGCAGTACGATTGTCTTCATGTCCCTCAAACTGGCGCAAAGATAGGATAGCAAACGTTTTCTGTAAAACAATAGGTTGTTCATTTTCGTGAAAATAGTAAGGTAGAATTTAAAACCCTGTCTTTTTTTAATCATTTTCCGGAAAATGAACATTTTTATCTGATTGATTTTCAGCATCCAGATATTTGATATAGGCTGATGGGGAATAATCTGTAACTGCTTTGAAAACGGCAGCAAATTTACTGTGTGAGGAGAAGCCGCATTCATCAGCAAGGATACTTATCTTGTATTGTCGGTACTTCTCATCATTGATCAGTTTATCCACAATATATTTGATCCTCAAACGATTCACATACGATTTAAAGTCAGCACTCTTATGCTGATTAATTACATAAGACAGATATTTTGTATTGGTATTCAACTCACCTGCAAGGAAAGAAAGAGACATTCCTTTGTTATTATAGAGGTCACCTTTCTCAAAATCTTCAAGTAGTTCAAGCAGCTTTGACTCTGTTTCAGAAGTCATCAGAGAATCATTCCGTCTTCGGTCTGTTTCAGAATCTTTTTCATCAATTTCTTCCACAGATATATTGGAAAACTCAGAATCATCAGATTGTTTTAAAGGATGATGAGTTTTACTGCCAATCATATTCAGCTGAGCTCTTATAATATTTCTGAGTTTTGAATGCTGTTTTTTCTGCTTTGTTCTGATAAAAAGCAGTACCCCGACCAACGAAATAAACAGGATGATAATGGTAGCATTTTTCATCCCATTTATCTGTCCGTTCTTCTTACTAGCTTTGACTCTTGGGTTTTCAAAACCTTTCCCTGCAAAACTCTGATTACGTGCTGCAATACTATCATAGGTGCGCACATATTTCACAGCATATAAAGACGCTTTGAAAGTATCTCCCGTCCCTTCATAGTAATCATTTATATTGGAGTATACTGCTTTTTTAAGTTTAAGACTTCGGGAGGTATCTGCAATTTTTTCTGCTTTTTTAAGATAAAGTTCAGCATCTTTCCAGTTTTTCTGCTTCAAACGGATTCCCCCCAAACCATTATAAACCAATCCGAGCGTACAGCTACCGGCTTTAAGCAAGCTTTCAGCTTTTCTGTAGTAATTTTCAGAAACAGAGTAATCATTCAGTTTAAAATAAACATCACCCAACAACTGATAGGAAGCACCAACTGTCCGGTTTTCGCTGTGATTGTTTACTTTTTCAAAATATTTCAGGGAAGATTCTATAAATCGTATTGCATTTGAATAATTGCCCAGCTCCATTTCATAAAAAGCCATTTCCTGATTCAGGAGTCCTGCTGCTTCATTACTTTTTTGAAAGTCGGTAATCCTGCCGGAAGCTTCCAGCCCTTTTACAATGTATTTTTTGGACCTTTCGTATAACCCTACCTGTCTATATTGCCTGGCAAGTAATCTGGTTACAACGGTCATCCATTCCGGATCGTTAATCTGATTGATTACCGAATGGGCATTTTCACTATAACAAATTGCTTTCTTAAACTCACCGGCATGATGATACAGCTGTGAGGAGAGTATAAGACACTGTATTTTCTCTGAAGGCTTCTGTGCCAACATATAAAGGGAGTCCGCTGTCTTGATTGCTTTGGGTAAGTCTTTATAGGCAGTAACGGAAGACGTTCTTTCACAGATAAGATCAAAACTGTTTTTTTTCTGAGCGAATATGGGGACTGCTGTTATCAGCAAAAACAAAAATTTCAGGAGATTATTAGACATACAGAAACAAATTATTATTTTTATTTTATAATAATTCATCATTATTTTCACTGGGTGTCTTTTTGTTTTTTACAAAACTAGTGATATTTTATTTTTTATTAAAACATTATATTGAAATTTAATCATTTAACTCAAAATAAAGATTTACATTAATTTTAATAATTAGACCAAAACAATACATGATTATCTTTTATATAAACTGATCTCTGTTTTAAAACTAAGGTTCCTGTATAAATATTTTCAATATGAACGGCGCATGTGTCATCATATTTATTACATTTGCAGGGAAATAAAAAGTTTTTATGAAAAAATTAGCAATACTTTCCTCAATATTTATAGGAGTTCTTGCATGGGCACAGGGAATTAAATTTGAAGAAGGCAATTTTGCCTCTATCCTGGCTAAAGCAAAAAAAGAAAAAAAACTGGTCTTTATCGATGCATATGCTTCATGGTGCGGACCCTGTAAACTAATGGTGAAAAATATTTTCCCACTTCAGTCTGTGGGTGACTACTATAATTCTCACTTTATCAATGCTAAAATTGACATGGAAAAAGGTGAAGGAATTGAACTTGCCAAAAAATATAATGTAAAAGCATTCCCTACTTACCTGTTTATTGACGGAAATGGGGAAGCTGTACACAGAACTTTAGGATATGTTGAAGAAAAAGACTTTATCCAGTTTGCAAAAGACGCTGAAGATCCGAGCAAAAGACTGACTTCTTTGAAGCAGCAGTTTGAGAAAGGAGAAAAAGACCCTGAGTTTTTAAAGAATCTTGCGGGGCTTACCATGTATAATGATGCTGAGTTTGCAGGTAAAGTACTTAACCGTTATTTCCAGCAGAAGCCAAGTTTAGATCAGGAAGATATTCAAATGTTACTTTCAGGGGTTCAAACAACAGACAGCCCTTTGTACAAGATTTTTCAGGATAAGAAAGCGGATATCATTAAATTCTTCCCGGAAGATAAATATGAAAAGTTTGACAAAAATATCAAGCTGAACACTGTTTCCAAAAAAGCATATAATGCAGATACCAAAACATGGAATGACAGCTATTTTATGGCTGAAACTCAGAAATTCCTAAGCAAAGAGGAAGCAGACAAGATCTTAAAAAGAATGAAAGCTAACAGAGCTTTGAAGAATAAAGATATTCCTGAGTATGAAAAATTGATCCTTGACCTTTATAAAGACTATTCTGCAGCAGGTTCTGAAGAGCTGAATTCTCTTGCCTGGAACTTCTTTGAAAATGTAAGCAATAAAGCCTCTCTTGAAAAAGCAATTGGCTGGGCACAGGAGTCTGTAAAGAAAGACCAGAATTTTGCAAACACCGATACTTTAGCCAATCTTTACAATAAAATTGGTGACAAGAAAAATGCAAAAGCTTGGGCAGAAAAATCTATTGAACTGGCAAAAAGCACAGGACAGGATTCTACTGATACAGAAAAATTGTTGAAAAGTCTTTAATAAGACTCCAGATATAAAAAAGCCGCAGAACTTTCGTTCTGCGGCTTTTTTTTTGATGAAGTTTCTCGCTAAAGAAAAATCAACAGACGGTTTTTCCATTCGGCTATTTTGTCTATCTGTTTTAGTTTTATTAATATTCAAACAGCACACTTCCCCATGTAAATCCGCTTCCAAAAGCTGAAAGAAGGACAAGATCTCCTCTTTTGATTTTTCCCTGCTCAATCGCTTCGCTTAAAGCAATAGGAATAGATGCAGCGGTTGTGTTTCCGTATTTCTGAATATTGTTAAAGATTTTTTCGTTCGGTAATCCGAATTTTTCCTGTACAAACTGAGCAATTCTCAGGTTTGCCTGATGTGGAATGAACATATCAAGATCTTCAATTGTTTTTCCCGCTTTGTTCAAAGCTTCCATCATGGTTTCAGGGAATCTTGTTACGGCATGTTTGAATACGAAGTTACCGTTCATGATCGGATATACTTCTTTGTTCGTTACATTTTCAGGTTCTTTTCTCATTCTGTCACTCCATCCGAATTTTGAACCCGGGAACTGAGTACAAAGGTCGTCTGCATATTTCCCTTCAGAATGCATATTTACAGCCAAAATATCTCCAGAATTTTCATCTTCTGAAGCTGAAAGAACAACGGCTCCTGCTCCATCTCCGAAAATAACAGAAACCCCTCTCCCTTCGTCAGAAAAATCTAGTCCGAAAGAGTGAATCTCCGCTCCTACCACAAGAATATTTTTATAAGTACCGGATTTAATAAATGCATTGGCAACACTCATAGAATATACAAATCCCGAACACTGGTTTCTTACATCCAATGCCCCGATGGTATCACATCCCAGCATATCCTGAAGCAATACCCCGCTTCCAGGAAAATAGTAGTCCGGAGAAAGGGTCGCAAAAACAATAAAATCAATATCTTTTGAGGTAAGACCGGCATTCTGAATGGCTTTTTCTGCAGCTTTAAATCCTAAATAAGCAGTGGTTTCCTGAGAGTCATTCCTGTCTTTCCTGTGTCTTCGTTCCTTGATACCCGTTCTTTCTGTAATCCATTCATCATTGGTATTCATTAGTTTGGCTAAATCATCATTTGTAACAACGTTATCTGGAACATAAAATCCCACACCTTTTATTGTACTTTTAATCATATAGTTTTTTAATTTTGGCAAAGATAAAA
>JASLCD010000292.1 GCA_030146295.1 Chryseobacterium sp. | reverse complement strand
CCAATTAAAGCACTAATTTATGTTATTTTTTTTGAAAATTCCAAATTTCCCAAGCTTTTTCTGCTTGCTGTTCAAGCATATAATATCCGTTCACTGTTTTTGCTCCTTTTTCAGAGGCATTGATGATAAATTGGGTATAGTTGGGATTGTATATAAGATCGATGACCAGGTGCTCCGAAGAAAGCCCGTCAAAAGGAAAATTCAGACAGTCTTTAACATTTGGGAAAGTTCCTACCGGTGTACACTGAATGATTATTTTATGTTCCTCAACAGTTTCTCGATCAAGGTTTTCAAAATTGATTTCCGAACTTCTGGAAATGGTTATGGAAGGGATATTATGTTTGTCTAAAGCATATTTAACCGCTTTTGCGGCACCGCCGTTTCCTAAGATCAATGCTTTGTCCTGTGAAGGTCTTTTATGTAAAAGAAGCGTTTTTTCAAATCCGAAAGCATCTGTATTATAGCCTGTTTTTTTGCCATCCTGAATAAGAACACAGTTGACAGCACCTATTTTCTCTGCTTCATCACTTAATTCATCAAGATAATCAATGATCTTTTCTTTATAAGGAATAGTAACATTGAATCCTAAAAGGTCAGGAGAAGAAAAAAGGTTTTCCACTTCATTGATTTCGTTCAGATCAAAAATATCATAGGAGAAGTTCTTCAGCATGAGCTTCTGGAACTTATTTTCGAAGAATTTTTTAGAAAAAGAATAGGAAATATTTCTTCCTATCAATCCTAATTTTTTATTGGAATCCATATATCAAAATTAAAAAAAAAGACCGGATAAATCCGGCCTTTGGTTTGAAATATTTTTTAATAATTAATCTACAATGAATTTAGTAGAGAAATGATCTGTTTTCAGGATGTAAGTTCCTTTTACCACTCCTTTAAGGTTGATTTTATTTGAATTTTTGAAAGGATTAGCGATCGTTTCAATTAATTTTCCGGAAAGATCATAGATATCAGCTTTTGAAATCTTGTTAAGGTTTTCTCCTTTTACAAATAATTCATTATTTCTTACCGGGTTAGGGTAGATGGTGAATTCTGATTTATCACTTTTTGTTTCCGCAGTTCCTAATGTACCGAAACATGTCCAGGTAAGGTCATCCAAAGCAACTCTGTTGGAAGTGGATGAGTTTGTCAGCTTAATCACAACGTTTCCGCTTACGTTAATATTGTAAATGGTAGTTGTTGTAGCAACATCACTGTAAGGAATAGTTCCTACGTTAACATCATTTACAAAAACATTGATATTGCCTGCGCTTCCCGTAAATTTCAGCTGCGTCGTTAAAGTTAAATTCTGGATTCCACTTGAAAGGGTTGAGCTTGTCAGGGCGCCATTTCTGATTGTGATAGCTTTATTGTTGATGGTCTGGTCTACTCTTGCATCTGTTGCAGTCCACGAAATTCCGTTGTTCGTCCAGTTGGCTGTCAGATAAGTATTGGCTGCACCGGTGATCATTTCAAAATCCTCAGTTCCACAGCTTCCGCCTCCGGCAGGTCCGTCAAGAGTAGTTGCAGTAGCTGTTGTACTTTGTGGCGAAGAGTTTCCGTAAGCATCTTTAGCAATGACATAGAATGTGTATTGAGTAAGTGGAGTTAATCCTGTTACTGTAGTAGCCGTGGTAGTTCCTGAAACAGTAGCTTTTAAAGTACCATTTGCATAAATCTGATAAGAAGTTACTCCCACGTTATCTGTAGCTGCTGTCCAGCTTAGAGCGATAGAGTTTGAAGTAGGGTTGTTGGCAACAAGGTTGGTTGCTGCTGTTGGCGCCTGGTTATCAACTACCGGAGCTCCCCAGATTTGAGAAACATATTCAGGGTGATCAATGTAAGGATTTCTGTTTCCCTGGTAAGTATAAGAAGCATTGTTTCGTGCAATTTCTTCCGGAGATACAGGGTCCATTGCATTCCATGCCAAATATTGATTAAGTGCCCAAGGCTGTAGTCCTGGAAATGTTGAGTTGGCAAGCATATCACCTGAAGTGAAGTTCACCAGCTTATCTTCATATCTTGTTACAAAATAAAGAATCATTCTTGCAATATCTCCTTTAAAAGCGTCAATAGGCTCAAATACAGTACCTGAATATCCTGCAGATACAGATGTACCTAATTTTGATCCGTTTTTAGATATGAAAGAAGCATTTCCAACGATTCCATAAGGGAAGTTGGATCTCATTCCGTTTACTTTTCCATCTGTAGGACGTATAAAATGAATGTCAGCTACCATAGGAGAAGCACTGTTGAATAAACTCTGAGGAATCACGTGCTCTCTGTTGTAACACTGGCCTTCGGTAGAATAGGTTCCACACTGGTTGGTACCCAAAGTATAGCTGTATTGATCCGGTCCATTGGGATTTTCAGAATAGATATCCAGAATAGTTCCGTCATTTTCGTAAAAATAATCACGGTCAGTGGTCGCATAGCCTGTCCACAAACCACCATAGCCATGGTCTACATGTCCGTTGCTGATAATGTTTTTAAGAGCTGTTTTAAGAGCTGCTCCTGTTAAACCTGCCGCCTGATTGTAATATCCTGCGGGAGCTTGTGCAAAACCGCCGATAAAAGTCATGCTTAACAGGAAAAAAGATAAAATTCGTTTCATTTTTTTAAAATTGGGGCGTAAAGGTACGAAAAAATGAAAACGATGTATATTAACTTAATGTAATATATAAACTTAATATATTAGTTTTTAGTAATATATTCTTTGCTGATTTTTGAGAAGAACCATGAAATGGTGATTCCAAACAGAGAAGCTGTAAGGGCTACAATAAGATAATTTTTTCCGACAATTTTTACAGGGAACGGAAGAACATCATTGGCTCTGAAAAATTCTGTGTAGAGCTGGAAATAGCAAAGTGCCGTTCCAAGAATCAATCCGGTAATGACTCCGGAAACAACAATCAGGAGACCGGTGTAGAAATAGGTCATTCTTAAGTGGCTCAAAGGAAAGCCGAATGAAATAAGTGATTTTGCCTGCTCCTTTTTATCAAGCTGAAGGATAATGATGGCTCCGGCAAGATTAAAGGTGGTAATGAAGATAACCAGTGCAAAAATCAGATAGATGAAAAGTTTTTCAGTGTTGATCATCTTCCAGAAAGCTGCATTTTCTTCTTCCTTAGTTTTGATCTCAATATTTTTTCCGAGAGAAGAAAGCAGGCTTTGTTTTACAGCGTCTGCATTTTCCGGATTTCTTAGTTTAATGACAATCTGGTAAGCAGAGTTTTTGGGAAGACTAAGTAATTCTTCTGCAAGCTCAATAGGAGAGATAACATAGTTATCCAGTTGATCTTTTCCAGGGAAAACACCCGTTACTGAAATATCTCTTTTATTATAAATATCTTCTTCTTTATTGATGATTCCTGTTCCCGGTTTGGGCATAAAGACTGTCGCATAATGGTTGGAAGAATCCACAGGAATTGAAAGCCTGTTGTCCAGACTATTTTCCATCAATACTTCATTAGAATATTTGAAGCTTGGATAGGTTCCGTAGAATACCTCTTTATTGATGGGGTTTACTTTGACATAAGCAGAATCAACGCCTCTTAAATACGCAATATCTCCCTTTCCATTAAAGCTGATATATACTTTTTCTTCAATAACACGGGAGAAACTGGTGATCTCTTTTTGGGCGGTTAGCACTTTACTGACGTTGTCCAGATTTTTAATAGTTTTTCCGGAAACGCTTTTTAAAGTAAGATCTGCATGAAGATTAGAAATAAGGTCTTTGTTCAGATCCTCAAGACCTGAAAAAACAGAAATAATCACGAACATTGCAGTCACAGCAACCGTCATGGCACCCACAGCCAGCCACGTAATGAACGTAACTGCAGTGCTGCCTTTTTTAGCCAAAAGGTACCTGGATGCTATGTAAAATGCAATATTCTTCAAGATTTATAAAACAGGATTGTCGCCTTCGCCTCTTAATTCTCTTTCCAGTTTTTCAACATCATCCAGAGCCGTGTCAAGGTAAAAGTTAAGCTGAGGAATGATACGTACCTGTTTTGACATTTTCTGTCCGATGAAGTTTCTGTATTGAGGTTTGTTTTCTTCAATCTCCTTCATCACAGCGGTACGGAATTCCTGTGGGAAAATGCTTAAATAAATCTTAGCAATTCCTAAGTCAGCAGTTACCTTCACATCTGAAACAGATACTAAAATACTCTGTTTGCTTTCTGCAGCCTGTTTGCGGAAAAGCTCTGCGAAGTCTTCCTGAATAATCTGTGCTACTTTTCTTTGTCTGTTACTTTCCATAATTTCTGCAAATTTAGTACTTTTGTTTGAATTGATACTTTGAAATTCAACAGGAGTATCAAATTTACGATTTAATTATATTTATTAGTATTTATGAAGCTAGAACATATTGGTATTGCCGTAAAGTCTTTAGG
>JASLCD010000280.1 GCA_030146295.1 Chryseobacterium sp. | reverse complement strand
CAATAAAAAGCACAGCCGACAATGCTGTGCTTAAATTTTTATTTCAAATTTAATTGCAATTTCAATAGTAGTAAGAAAAGCAAATAAAGTTTCCACTTCGATGTTTATTACATAGTAAATGTAGTAATAATTTTAATACGAAATATGAATTTAATGTTAAAATTCACAAGTTATCCACAATTTATTGTGGATAACTTGTGGAGTGCCGGAAAATTATTGTTCAGCAAGGTATTTTAAAACAAAATCATTTAAGGTTTTTTTCTCTTCATCACTCCCTTTATTGTCCATCTGACCGTAATTGATGGTGGTAGATTGTACGGTTATATGATATTTTTTTTGTTCCATTTCATTGGGCAGTATGCCTTCATCAGCCGGATAGTCATCAGAACGTAAAGTATAGACTTTGGGAATAGAAGTTCTTGGCAGGAACATTCTCCGGTTGTCCATTGTGATGAGTTTATAGACCAGATTAGGGTGCTGATTAGCGAACAAAGCTGCCATATCACCGCCATTGGAGTGGCCTATTAACGTCAGGTGTTTATAATCGAGTTCCGGCTTTGTTTTTTTTAGTTCATTAAGTACAAATAGAATGTTATCCGAACCATTTTGCCAGAAAGGTCTTCTTACCCTCTGTAAATTTCCTTCTGTTGGCAGCAGCCTGTCTGTAATCAGCTCATGCTGAATGCTTACAGTAAAATAGCCTTCTGAAGCCAGTTTTTCGGTTAAGTAAGAATAAACAAAGTAATCCCCGCCTTTATTGAAACCATATCCATGATTGAAGATAATGATCTGCTGGTTAGGAATCTTTTTATTGGTTTTCGGATGGTAAAAGGCAACGGGAATCTTACGTTTTCTGCTTTGATCAAAAAAGCTTAAAGTGTCCAGTTTTACTTCATAATTACGACTTTCAGTGTGTTTATTTTGTACAGTACAGCTGGTTATAAAAAGAGGAATGGAAAAAAGGATAGCAAAGAAATACTTCATGGGTTGTTTTTATCAGACAGAATAAAAGAATGATCTCAGTTCATCTGCAAATATATGAGGTAATTCCAGGGCGGCAAAATGACCGCCTTCAGTCATCTTTTTAAAGCTGGTCACATTCACGAAACGTTCTGCCCATTCTTTCGGAAACTGAGCTTCCCGCGGAAATACGAGCACTCCGGCCGGAACATTACTCTTTTGATGAACATGCGTTCCTCTCCATAAGGTCGCTGCATCTTCTTTGTACATTCTCGCAGAAGATCCTATCGTTTGAGTTACCCAGTAAATCATAATATTAGTAAGCATCTCATCCCTTCCTCCAAAGGCTTTTTCTATTAATTCCGATGGTGCTCCGGCGTTTATAAAGCTGATAATCCAGCCCGCAAGCCCAACAGGAGAGTCATTCAGTCCATAAGCAAGAGACTGGGGTTTTGTAGACTGTACCATTGCATACGCTCCTTCGCTATACCACCAGTGCTGAACAAACTGTGCGAATTGTTTTTCATCTTCACTCATTGTTGCCGGATCTTCCTGTCCGGTTGGATACCCAACGTCTGTAAGATGAACTGCTTCTATGACATCATGATATTTTGAAATCAATGCCTTTACGACTCCCATACCTATATCACCTCCGGCAGCACAGAATTTTTCATATCCAAGCACTTCAGTCATCAGCTTTATCCAAAGATCGGCAACTCTTTCACTGCTAACTGCAGTTTTATCCGAAAAGCCAAATCCGGGAATTGAAGGAATAATCAGATCAAAACTCTGTTCGCCTTCGGTAAGCAAAGGAATAATTTTATGAAAACGGTAATAACTGTCAGGCCAGCCATGAGTAAGAATCAAAGGTTTGGGACTGGAACCTTTACCTCTGATGTATTGAAAATGAATAAGAATTCCGTCTATGCGGGTTGTGTACTGTGGATGTTGATTTAATTGCTGCTCATGCATTTTCCAGTTATAATCATTTACCCAGTAGTTGGTAAGCTCTTTCAGATAAGTTTCGTTGGTGCCGTAGTTCCAGCCTGAGTCCTCGGGTTCTTCGGGCCATCGGGTATTTTTGATACGGTTTTTCAGGTCGGTTATCACCGATTCGGGAATGTTAACAGTAAATGGTTCCATATTAATATATTATATTGGTGTAAAGTGATTGTTTGGAAAGATGTTGGTAATAAGACTGTTATCAAAGTTATAAACTTTCTCTTTTAATAAGTGTTGTCAAAATCATAAATTTTTTGCTTTTTTAATAATGAAAAAAATGTAACTTTAGTTCATTAAAATCTCGTAATACATATTACTCATTCAGGAATCATTCAGAAACCTGAAAATCTTAGGTTCAATTTCTGAACCCAATACATTTATTATATCCTATCTAAAAAGCAAAGGCAATACGTCATTTGTCGTATCAACAGTCATCAGCGGCTAATTTGCTGTTGATTATTGATATTTAATATTAAAAAAAATCATTATGAATACCTATAAAATTGCCGTTATCGGCGGAACGGGAAAATCCGGTCAATATCTGGTACAAAACCTTTTGAAAAAAGGATATTCCCTTAAGCTTTTATTAAGACATCCTGAAAGTTTTACCATTCAAAATTCCTTAATTGAAGTAGTAAAAGGGGATGCCAGAGATGAAACAGCCATTCATTCTGTGATTGAAGGAGCCAACATTGTAATAAGCACTTTAGGGCAGCCCAAAGGAGAGAAATCCATATTCAGTGATGCGGCTAAAAATATTATTCACGCAATGAATCATTATGGAATCAGGCGGTATATTGTAACAACAGGACTAAGTGTCAATACCCCGTCTGATCAAAAAAATGAAAGGGTAAAAATGGCTACAGACTGGATGTATCAGAATTATCCCGAAACGACAGCAGATAAACAAGCAGAATATCAATTGCTTGTGGACAGCAGTCTGGACTGGACCCTGGTAAGATTGCCATTGATCAGCCTCACGGAGGAAAGCTTCCCAATTGAAACCAGTATTATGGACTGTAAGGGCGAAAATATCAGCGCTGCTGACCTTGCTGAATTTCTTGTTTCACAGATTGAAGATTCCGGATACCTGCAAAAGAGTCCGTTTCTGTACAATCTGAAAAAGTAAAAGTATTTTACAAACAAAAGCAGCCACAATACAGTGGCTGTTTTATATGCTGTTTTGATTGTTCTTATTGCTTACGGCCATACATCAATATTCGTTTGAATGCATAGATGGCCGGATATTTTGTAAACCTTTTCGCAATACGTGATTTAAATTCGTGGATGAAATTTTCTTTCTGCTCTTGTTCAAGACGTTCGAGATAAGGTAACAGAGCGGTTCCGGAGATAAATTCATAGAGCGCCTCATGATCATTTGCAATGATAGGGTATACCTTTTGGAATATTTCTATATCCTGAATTCCGTTGTCAAACAAAATCTGAGCATAGTCATCCATAGAAAGCACGGGTGAATCACGGTTGAAGTGATTTAACTGTGATGCATAAGGTTCTTCACCTGCCATTTCTGTCAGAATCTGATTGAGTATATTTTCTTTCTGAACGGGCATCTGAATAGCCACTTGTCCTGCAGGTGAGAGCAGTCCGATGATTTTAGGAAATAAAGTTTCATGATCGTCTGCCCATTGCAGTGCTGCATTACTGAAAACAAGATCCCATTTTTGCTCAGATTGTACTGTATCTTCAATGCTCTGAAGTTTAAAATGTAGGTGATCATTTTCAAATTTTTTCGATTTTTCAAGCATTTCTGCTGATGAATCGATTCCTAAAAATGTAGAACCTGTCAGTTTTTCTGTTAAAATGGAGGTTTGTTCGCCGGTACCGCAGCCAAGGTCAATAGCTTTTATATTGTTTTCAGGTATGATCAATGCTGCCAGATCATAAAATGGCTTGTAACGTACATCTTTGTACTGATCGTATAATTCGGGATTCCAGGGCATAAAAATAATTTTGAAATGATACTATAAAGGTAAAGAATCTATCTTAAAAATAAGGGTTCAAAATATTTCATTATTTTGAACAGGTAATAAAAAAGCGACTGTCAGAAACAGTCGCTTTTAATATTATTGTTCAAGTTTTTCCTTGATGTATTTTGCGGTGTAAGATTTTTTATTTTTTGTCAGGTCTTCAGGAGTTCCTGCAAATACGACCTCGCCACCGTGTTTTCCTGCTTCCGGACCAATATCAATAATGTAATCGGCACATTTGATGATATCAGGCTGGTGCTCAATAACAATCACCGAATGTCCAAGATCAATCAATGCCTGCAGTGATTTCAATAACTTCTGAATATCATGGAAATGAAGCCCTGTGGAAGGTTCATCAAAGATAAATAAGGTTTTATCTGTTGTAACCCCTTTTACAAGGAATGAAGCCAGTTTTACACGCTGCGCCTCACCACCGGAAAGGGTAGAAGAGCTTTGTCCCAGCTGAAGATATCCTAAGCCTACTTCCTGAAGAGGTCTCAGTTTTGTTACGATCTTCTCTTCATTATTATCTTTAAAGAATTCCAGCGCTTCATTGACGGTCATATGAAGGATATCAGAGATGTTTTTCTCATCAAATTTTACTTCAAGAATCTCGTTTTTGAATCGTGTTCCTTTACAAACCTCACATTCAAGCTCGATATCTGCCATAAACTGCATAGAAACGTTGATAACGCCTTCTCCTTTACATTCATCACATCTTCCGCCATCTACGTTGAAAGAGAAGTGCTTAGGTTTATAACCCATCATTTTCGCAATTTTCTGCTTGGCAAAAAGATCACGGATATCGTCATAAGCCTTCAGATATGTTACAGGGTTTGAACGGGACGATTTTCCAATCGGATTCTGATCAATAAGTTCAATATTTTTGATCAGTTTTTTCGGGAATTCTACAGAATCATAGTCTCCTTTTTTTCCACCCATTCCAAGCTGAATCTGAATGTCATTGGTAAGGATTTCTTTCATCAAAGTAGATTTTCCGCTTCCTGAAACTCCGGAAATAACAACGAGGCTTTCCAGAGGAACATCTACATCTATATTTTTAAGGTTATTCTGACGGGCTCCTTTAATGTGAATCCATTCTTTTCCTTTTCTACGTTTCTTCGGTACTTCAATTTCCAGTCTTCCGGTAAGGTATTCTGAAGTAAGGGTGTTGGCTTTTTTCAGATCTTTATAATCTCCTGCAAATACCAGTTCACCGCCAAGATAACCCGCTTCGGGACCAATATCAATAATATAATCAGCAGCTCTCATCACATCTTCATCGTGTTCTACAACAATTACAGTGTTTCCAAGGTCACGAAGATTTTTCAATACTTCAATCAGGTTTTCTGTGTCCTTAGAGTGCAGCCCGATAGAAGGTTCATCCAGGATGTAAATAGAACCTACCAGAGAACTTCCTAAGCTTGTAGCTAAGTTGATTCTCTGACTTTCTCCTCCTGAAAGGGTATTGGAAGTCCTGTTTAAAGTTAAATAGCCTAATCCTACCTTTAACAAAAATTCCAGACGGGTTGTGATTTCATAGATCAGTCTTTTGGCAACTTCTTTGTCATGCTCTGAAAGCTTTAATCCATTGATCATCGGAGCCAGCTCATCCAAAGGAAGTTCTATCATCGACTGGATATTGTGTCCGTCTACTTTTACCCAGCTGGTTTCTTCGCGAAGCCTCAATCCTTCACACGTAGGACAAAGCGTTTTTCCTCTGTAGCGTGAAAGCATTACTCTGTACTGGATTTTATATAGGTTTTCTTCAAGCATTTTGAAGAAATTATTGATGGATGGGAAACTGCCTTTTCCGTCACCTTTCCAAAGGAAGTTTTTCTGTTCTTTTGTTAATTGGTGATAAGGTTTATGAATAGGGAAGTCACCTGCTTTTTTGATGAAGTCTTTTTTCCATTCACTCATGGTTTCACCTCTCCAGCTTACAACGGCATCTTCGTAGATGGATAATGTTTTATTGGGAACTACAAGATCTTCGTCTATTCCGATTACTTTTCCATACCCTTCACATGCAGGGCATGCTCCGTATGGATTATTAAAGCTGAAAAAATGAACATTCGGTTCAAGAAATTCAATTCCGTCCAGTTCAAACTTATTGGAGAATTCCTTTACTTTTTCAGTATCTGTATTTTTTAATGAACAGTAGCCGCGTCCTTCATAAAATGCCATCTGAATAGAATCCGCAAGTCTCTGCAAAAAGCTTTCGTCTTCTTCATAAGAGAAGCGGTCAATGACAAGATTGATCGTCATTCCTTTTTCCGGAGAAAATCCAAAGCTTTCCAGATCCTCGATTCCTGCGAGGTTTCCGTTGATTTCAAGTCTTGTAAAACCTGCAAGTTTTAAAACATTCAGTGTTTCCTTGAAATTGTCAGCATCATATTCCAAAGGAGCTGTCAATAGGAAAGATGTATCTTTTTTGGATGCTTTGATGAAATCTACCACATCGGTAACCGAATCTTTTTTCACTTCTTCTCCGGAAACAGGAGAAAAAGTTTTCCCGATTCTTGCGAATAAAAGCTTCATATAATCGTAGATCTCCGTAGAGGTTCCTACAGTAGAACGCGGATTGGAAGAAATCACTTTCTGCTGGATCGCAATAGATGGGGCAAGCCCTTTAATGTCATCTACTTTTGGTTTTTCTAATTTTCCCAAAAACTGACGCGCATAAGAACTTAAACTTTCAACATATCTTCTCTGCCCTTCAGCATAAATGGTATCAAAGGCCAAAGAAGACTTACCGCTTCCTGAAACTCCTGTGATCACAATCAGTTTGTTTTTCGGAATCAGGACATCTATATGTTTCAGATTGTTAAGATGGGCATTCTTAACGAAAATCTGTTTTTTTATGTCTATTTCTGTTGTATTAGCCATATTTTGTTTATTCATAAAAGTGACTGTACAGCATTAAGGCTGCCAGTATAATGGTGTTTTTGCCACAGAAAACTCCGGGGCTGTCATCAATTGAACTTTTGCTGTATTCATAAATTCATCCGATATCTGTAACACCATTTTTAAAAAGAATGCTGTTGAAAAACACCGCTGAAAAAGAATAATTTCATCGTAAAATTAAGACCCACAAAATTACGAATTTTTAGTGAAAATTTTATGCATATCTTATTGTTAAAAAATATTATTATAAACGGTAAATGAGATGGGTGAAATTGAAATACCATCTTCTGAAACTGTAAAAATAGATTGAATTTTGTGACTTATTCTTGTTTTGATGTATATTTCATGGTATTTGTTATCGTTTTGAGAATTATATAATATTTTTTTATTGAAGTATTGTTTTATATTTTAAAATTATTTAAAATTGTACCCGTAAATATGTAATATAGAAATGAGAAAATTATTCAGAGATCTGGTTACACATTTAATGAAGAAAAGATAGAATTACTCCCTCACACAGATGCAGCATACGTTGCATCTTTTTTTATGACAACTATCATTTGCCTGTCTTGGTGAACTCCCTTACTTTTGGAATCTGTTATTAAAGAAAACTACGGAAACGATTATGATCAAAAAGATAGGAAGTGCTTTTTTTCTGGGATCTTTACTTTGGGTAAATGCACAGGAGAAGACAAC
>JASLCD010000209.1 GCA_030146295.1 Chryseobacterium sp. | reverse complement strand
ACTTCCCGAACGAAAACCACTGGGTACTTCATCCACAAAACGGATTGGTATGGCAGAGAGAATTCTTTGACTGGCTGAAGGAAACTTTGTAAGACAAATATTATACAATATTAATAGAAACGGGCTTTAGCCCGTTTTTTTATGATTAAAAATTCCGATGGCTTTAGCCTAAACCTAAAGGATACTATCAAATACCAGTATGATCTGCGAGAAATAAAATCTATATATTTGAATATGCAAAACCGTATTTCTTCATTTTTACCCCTTATTGATGCTCGATCTGAAATTTTAATTTTGGGATCAATTCCAGGAGTGAAATCTCTGGAAAAACAACAGTATTATGCCCATCCTCAAAACAAATTCTGGAAAATCATTTTCGAATTGCTAAACGAAGAATTTACCGAAGAGTATGCACAAAGAATTGATACCATAAAGAAGCATCATATCGCTCTTTGGGATGTTATTGATTCCTGCGAGCGGAAGGGAAGCCTTGATTCTGAAATCAGAAACGAAGAAGCCAATCAGATTGAAGAATTGCTAGGAGAATATCCGAACGTGAAAGCCATTTTCTGCAACGGTGGGAAATCCTACAAAATCCTGCAGAAACTGTTAGGAAAGAACTATAAACTACCCGTTTTTTTATTGCCTTCCACAAGTCCGCTTCATACGGTTTCGTTTGAGAAGAAGCTGGAAGAATGGAAGAAAATCCTGGAGTTTCTGGTTTGACAGTTTGTAGCGAGAGGATAAAAACTGGATTCTTATGGAATGACAAATAGATAAATGGCTCTGTTTGTCATTCCGTAGAAATCCGGATACTGTATGTAATCTTAATATAAATGATAAGCGTTTAAAAATTATTCACTCTCCAAATATCTTCTCAGTCCTTTCAGCAGTTCCAGCTGGTTTTTAGTCCGGTCCAGATTATGTTCAGGATATTTCGTAGAATAATAAATACTTCCGTTCAGATAATCCGTTAAAAATCGAAGCTCCTGAATATAGATGGCGACTTGTGCGGCATAATCAAGATGATCAGATTCTTCCGGAGTCAGTTTTTCCTTTAGATAGAATAAGAATCCTTCTTTTACAACCTTATACATTTCAGGGTTGAAATTGTTTTGGGCCTTTCCATCATCTTCATGGGTGGTATTGGTGTAGGACTGGATCATTGTTCCAAAATCATATAAAATAGGAGCTATCATCATCGTGTCGAGATCAATTACAGCCAGCGGATGATGATTTTGATCGAAGAGAATGTTGCTGATTTTTACATCTGCATGAATAACTCTTTTCGGAATGTGATTGCTTTTCTCCATCTCAATCCATTGATCAGGCAGGTACAAAAGCTGATTGGTGATTTCTATTTCAGCTTTTGCATGTTCTTTTAAATGAGGAGCCGCATCTCTGAGAGCATTTTTATAATCTGCAACCCTTTTCTCAAAATTGAGAAAGTTGGGAAGACTATCTTCAATAGCAGGAAGCTTTTCAGTATTTATGGCAGCCAGGAAATAACTGAAGGTTTTAGCTGCTTCAAAAGCCGTCTGTAAAGAAGGGGCAGTAAGAAAGGTAGTGCTGTTTTCTACGAAACTCAGCATACGCCATGGCTCATCATTTGTATCTTTTACCAGAAGTTGATGGGTAAGAGAAGGGATAGGCTCTATAATCTGAAATTGATAATTATTTGACCGAAGAAGTTCATTAATCATTAAATGATTGTTGATGATGATCTCCGGATGTTTGAAAACATGATGATTGATCTTCTGCAGGATAAATTTTTTCCCCTGATCTTTATCTTCCAAAAGGTAGGTCGTATTGATCAGTCCATCAGTAATAGGAGTGAGATCATAATTATCTGTACCGATAAACTGAATGACAATATCGTTTAGCTCCATAAATTTTCCGGGTATCTGTTGTTATGAATTTCTGAAATCAGAAAATCCTTAATGTCCTTTTTATCGTCAGCATAAGTAACTCCCATCCATTGAGACGGAGAGGCTTTTACCTTTACCTGCACTCTGTTTTCATCCATCATTCTCTGTACAGCAGAAGGAATATAAAACTCCTGAGTGGGTAGCGGATCAGATTCGATAAAGTCATAAAAATAAGCTTCCAGGTAACAGAAGATATGAGGATGAAAAATAAAAAAGTTCATAGATACCAATGTGTCGGGATCCAATTTTACATTTTCTCCGTTTTCAATATAAATGATGGAGTTGTTTATTCTTTGAATAGAAGTCTGTTCCTCAACCTTGATCAGGAAATTATGCGGATCAAGGGTACATATTCCTCTGGCTACAGCCCCATTGCCACTCAATGTCGTTCGTACAGGGTATGCAATCATACCCAATTGTGAATCTGAAATATGGTGATGGTTGATTTCATGTGCAGCCAGTTGATAGGCTTCTTTTCCGTAAAAATCATCCGCATTGATCATAACAAAAGGCTCCTGTATTGAATATTTGGCACAAAGTACAGCATGAGCGGTTCCCCATGGTTTTTCACGATCAGGATAATCAAAACCTTCCAGCGAAATAGGAATTGTATCTATTTCCTGATATACCCAATGCAGTTCAAAATTTTTAGTTTCTGATATGCTGTTAAGCCTTTCAATATAACTTTTAGGAATCAGCTTGTTGACAATAATGACCACTTTTTGGAAGCCGGCTTCCAATGCATCAAAGATAGAATACTCAAGAATCGGCGAACCGTTATTGAGTATTCCATCCACCTGCTTAAGACCTTTATACCTGCTTCCTAATCCGCCTGCTAATATGAGTAGTGTCTTCTTAGAACTCATCGGTCATTCCAAATACAGGTTTACGGGTCTTCCATTTTCCATTGGTAAAATCAGGAATATCAACTACCTGACCGCCTTTGGCTATCGACTCTTCACTCAGTGGCGTAATAGAATACCACAACGCAAGATCATACACATCCATCGGGAATTCTATATTTCGTTTGATACATTCAATAAAAGTATTCATCACAAAGAAATCCATTCCGCCATGTCCTGCTCCTGCAGCAGTATTTTCGAACTTTTTCCAAATCGGATGATCGTATTCTTTCATCCATTTTTCGGTATTATCCCAACGGTGGGTATGGTTCATTGTTTTCTCAAAATAAATATGCCCCTGGTTGAAGTCTCCCCATCCGAAATCCTGCCACAATCCTTCAGTTCCCTGTACCCTGAAGCCCAGATCATAAGGTCGCTGTAAACTTGTATCATGAGTCAGAAGGATGGTTTCACCATTAGCGCAGGCGATTTGTGTTGTTACCACATCTCCCTGATTGAATTTTACTTTCGCACTTGGGTGGTTTTCTCCTCCTTTAGGATGTTCTACAATATATTTATGAAGGCCTACGGATTTTGAGGAGAATGAAGATAATCTTGTTAAACGGTTTCCTCTGTTGATGTCCATCATCATCGCAACCGGACCTAGTCCATGGGTTGGATAAAGCTCCCCGTTACGCTTTACATAGTGTTCGGTTCTCCATTTTGCCTCACTGAATCCTTTTTCTCCAAATTCAGCTCCGGAATTGTATGGAGTTACTCCGTCATTGAAAAGAACCCCTCTCAGATCATGCTGATAGCCGCCTCTTCCATGTACCAGCTCACCAAACATACCTTTACGCACCATATTCAGAATGGCCATGATATCTCTTCGGTAACACACATTTTCCATCATGAAGATAGGAACTTTTGTTTCCTCATATACCTTTACAAACTCCCAGCAGTCCTGAAGCTTTATCGCTCCGGAGACTTCCATACCCACGATTTTTTTAGCACGCATTGCCTCTACACCTTGTGTAAGGTGCCATTCCCATGGAGTAGCAATTACAACAGCATCTATTGTTTTTAATTTTAAAAGATTTTTATAGTCGTATTCCCCGTTGGAAAACTCCTGAGCTGCCGCTTTATTGTTGTCTTTTAATATTTTTTGAGAAGCTGCGAGCATTCTTTTCTCCGGATCAGCAAATGCTACAATCTCTACATCATTACGTTTTGCCAGTAATTTCACATGTTCCTGCCCACGAAGACCGACACCAATGAAACCGACACGGACTTTTTTATCTGTTTTAAAATCATTGGAATAGGCAAATAATGAATTGGGTAAAACCAGTGCTCCAAAGCTTGCCAGAGCAGCTGTTTTAAGAAAGTTCCTGCGCGAATTGCTATTGTCCATCTATTTTTTTCTTAAATATATTAAAACTTTTGTAAATCCCGACGGTGTGATAGGGAGCAGTTTTAGAATTAGGGAGATGCTGGTTTGGGGATGGGAGTATGAAAGGTTGAGGACTAAGACAGTTTACTTGCAAATTTGCTTTTTTACTCTCTTGCATTCTCAAAAATTACTGTCCGTAGTACGCCATAATCAATCGCTCCCTCATCTTATTCAGATATTTGATATCTTTCGTATTGGAGAGGATAATCAGTGTAAGATCTTTATCAGCTAAATGTACCCAATTGGCACTGTGTCCGTATCCTTCCCCCTGGCGTTCCACAAATAACGTGCTGACAGAACCGAATTTCTTAGGATATACCCAAAAACCAAGTGCCGTATCTTCAAGCTTTTTATCAGCTGTAAGCATCGTATCCAATGTTGTTTTCTTAAATAAAGTATGATTGAATATAGCCTGATCAAATATCAGCAGATCCTTTGGAGTAGAATACATAGCTCCGGCAGCATAAAAATTATCAATATACGTATTGGTGGGAGTATGAAGCGCAAATGGATTGTTTTCGTCTTCCGAATAGCCATCATCTATATTGGTAATGATGTCGTTATGATGCAGAAATCCGGTGTCTTGCATTTGAAGAGGAGTTAAGATCTGTTCTTTGAGTACTTCCTCGAAGGGTTTGTGGTATATTTTTTCAATGATTTTTCCAAGGAGTATAAAATCACCGTTATTATAGCTGAACTTGGTTCCCGGGGGATCAATCAGCTTTTCAGAAAGAAAGGTCGTAATGAAATCATCAAGATCCCAGATCGTATTATCGTAAGCCTGATGAATGAGCTCCGGGGAGCTGATATCTTTATTATCTCTTCCGCTGCTGTAGGTAAGAAGGTTTCTGATGGTTGCCTTGTTGGCAGCCTCGCCTTTGTATTCCGGATAATAGGCAGAGATAGGAGCATCCAGATTGATTTTCCCTTTTTCATACAGCTGCATGATGAGGACTGCTGTAAAGGTTTTGGTAAGTGAGAAAATATGAAACCGCGTTTTATCCGAAAAAGGAATATTGTAATGCCTGTTAGACAAACCTTTGTAGGTAAGTAATTCAATTTTTCCATTTTTGGCAAGTAAAACAGAACCGTTGAAATTATCTTTTTTTACACAGGATTCAATCACTTGCTCCACTTTTTGAGCCTGTGGATAGACAAAACAGATGGTAAGCAATAACAATCCGGACAGTTTTTTTCTCATAATAACAGTTTATTGATTGATCCATGCTTTTCTTAGAGCCAGTTGTTTTGAATCAGGGTTGGGCAAAGGAGCTACTTTTCCGGTAGCTTCATCATAATCAAAACCTGCTTTTTTCAGATACGCTTTCAGAGGAATAGGCTGGGTGCCTTCTACAAAATCTCTGAAAAATGTACGTATTTCCGGATAGGTCATTTGGGTAATTTCATCAAACAGATCATCATCCTTGAAATATTTTCCTTCTCCGTATTTTTTCATTAGCTGAAGCATCAGATCCTGAGTTCCCATTTTGCCGTCAGAAAGTTCTCTTAATCTAATATCAAGGCATAGCCCGACTAATGCTCCTTTCTGATAAAAATTCATATACTGATCCTGTCTTTCCATAGAATTTTTACTCAATTCTGTAAGAGAAAATTGATTATCAAATTCTTTCATACCATGTATTTTTTCTTCCAGGCTTTTTTCAAAATCATCCAAACTGATCATCTTTTGCTTTATAGGCATATGTATAGTCGCATATTCAGTCATTCCTTCATACAGCCAAAGATGCTTAGACATGACGGGGTTCAGGAAATCATAATGCTGAATTTCTTCTGAATGAATGTTGAGAGGGGTCACAATATGAAAGAACTCATGAGAAGCCACTCTGTTTAAGGCGTTAGGAAGAAATTTCATGCTTCCGGAGCGGTACAGACAGACAGTAGAGTGTGAATGCTCCAGACCATCTCCCAAAAATCCATTCTCATTGGAAGATTCATAATAGATCAAAAACGCATATTTATTGACGGGTAATGTTCCTCCAAGATAAGCCTGCTGGTTTTTAAGAATATTTTCTATTTCGCGAGCTATCGTTTTTGAATAATGCCGCTCTTTATTATTATAGAATGAAACAAGAACTTCTGTATGGCCTATTTTCAGCCACGTTGTATCAGGAACGCAATATAAAACAGGAGAATCTACCAGTTGCCGGTAATCCTTAGCCCAGACAATATCTGTATTTTTATTTTTCTGTTTATAATCCAGTGCGGAAGAAGCGTAAAAATCCTTGTTTTTAGTAATATTAATCTGATAAGGAATATCTTTCATTTCTTCAAAATATCCCACTAAAGAATTATAATTGATCACGAAAACACTGTCTTTTACAAACATGCTGCCTGGAGATTTGGCTTCCTGAGTATCGTTTTTTAAAGAATCCCAGCCGTCAGCTACCTGATAGGATATTTTGTGTACATGTTTAAGATCATGCACCAGCCAGCTGTTTTTATCCAGACGCTCGGTACGTATTTTTTTTCCATTCTTGTCTGTAGCTGCAAAATTCGAAACATATTGTCCGAAATTCATAGCCTGATAAAATCCGGGAACCAGCTTGGGGATAATAAACTTACCCTGTTTAAGAGTGTTCCTTGGGGGAGCAAAAGAAACCCGGACTTCATCGTTAGACATATGAAGAAGATCTATATTGTATTCATAATTTTTCTTGGGGTTTTGAGCTATAATTGTATTAGGAATTATAACGATCAGAAAAAATAGCTTTATAAGAATATTCATTTGCTATTGCTTTAAGTACTACGAAAATACAAAATTACCTCTAAGGTCTGAAAGCATTATTTCTCCATATAATAAACTTCTTCATAAGGCTGAATCAATACCCATCCGTGGCCTGAAAACTTCATCTGAAATTCTTCACCGCTTCCTCTTCCGATAAGGCTTTTAAAAGAAACATTGGTTTTCAGTTCCGGGCTGAGGTTTCCGGACCATGCAACAGTTGCATTAGGATCTGTGAATACAGGAGTATCCGGAGTTACAACTAAAGTCAAAGGATCCCCATGAGTCGTAATCGCAATATGGCCTGTTCCTGAAAGTTTTACCTGAAAAAGACCGCCCGACATCATGCCTGCAATGCTTTTAAGCATAGTAATATCACTTTTTACGCTTTGCTCATGGGCTAAAACATCATTTCCGTTTACACAAACCGATTCGTTATTCAGATAAAGAATACGAACCTTTTTACCGGAATCTGCCACATATAATTTCCCGGTTCCTTCCGCCTTCATCAGTTTACTCCCTTCTCCACTGATTGCTTTCTTCAGAAGATTTCCAATTCCGCCGGACAGCATTCCCTGTCTTTCAAAATTGATATTACCCACGTAGCTTACCATGCTTCCTTTTTTTGTCCATACCGACTGGTTATTAAGGTTGATTTCCAGAAGGTGTTTTGTTTCCAGTTCAAAATAATCTCTCTGTTGCGGATTCTCTTTGGTTTCGTTGATAAATGCTTCTATCGAATATTTACTCATGATTATATTTTTTAAAGTGTTGTTTTTTTGGAAAGGGTTACTGCTTTAGTTTGTCGAGCTTGTACTCCCTTTTGTTACTTTTAGGATTCAGATCTACCCATTCATACTCATCAAAATCTACAAGTTTTGCTTTGAATACTTCAGTCGCTTTTTCTAATGACCAGGTTGTAGGATAATAGAATCCCTCAAATTCAGCATGGTGAATCTGTGCTTTGAAATCGTAGGAAAATTCATCATCACCGGAGTAGGTGAGTGCTATTTTCCCGGTCCAGGTAATATTATAGTGGCGGTGGTCTGTCTTTGAGAACTGTATCCGATGGCCTGCACAGCTGTCATGCCCCAACAGATAAATATTGAAGGCAAAATCATCATCATCAAAATTGTGGTTGGTAGGAAGATCATTGCTGAAAAGGTCATTTTTAACGATAGCATCAAAATCCAGTTTTTCACCCGGTTTGTCAACTCTGATTCCTCTCTGGCCGCCCCAATAAGTGGAAGATAAAGTACATGTATGATAGTTTCCCCATACGATTTTGGAGTCCCAGTCAGATAAATTTTCCTCTTCTTCATCGCTTTCATGGTCATCATCTGCATGGTAATTTTCAGTTTTTAAGTGAAAATCGAACCAGAGAGATTCATCTTCATCAATCCGTCCGCTCCACTTGAATGTGACAATTTTATGGCCGTTAGGATACGGATTATTAAGGAAATAGATCTTGCTTACTGGCTCCATGGTGAATTTAATTTTTCCAAAAATAGAATTTTTTAAGCTTAAAAATCCCCGTAAAATCACGGTTTTATATTTCATTGTAAATAATACTTGACAAAGGGGTCTTCAATGTCGTATATTTGCACTCCGAAAATTACACCTTG
>JASLCD010000195.1 GCA_030146295.1 Chryseobacterium sp. | reverse complement strand
TCTTAGCCATTGTTTGTTTTTTAAATTTGAATAATTAATGAGTTTGGAAGCATTTATTATTCAGTAGGTTATGCACTCACATAACAATAAACCTACTTTTTGGACTGCAAAAGTATAAAATATTTTTGAAATAGCAAACGGAAATTGCTGATTTTTAAAAAGTTTTAAGAAAATTATTGATACCCGGAAAATACATCCCTGAACATTTTGAATTTAAATCCTAAACCAATACGGCAAAACTCCATCATAAATAAAAACACTGCTATTGGGATTAAATAGCAGTGTTTTTGTTTTGTAAAACGGAAAAGCCTGTTTAAAAACCAGATGGTTTATTAATCGTTTGAGTAGAACCGTCATTCCCACCCAGATCACTATTGACATCGGTGATATTTTGTTTATTAATCAATCTTCTGTAAGCCATCAGGTAAAGATCAACCGTAAAGTTGTTATAGCTTCTTGATGGTGTACTGGAATTTGTTGCAATAATTCTGCTATCTGTAAATCTTGCTCTTATGTGCCACGTTCCATTACTTTTGAAAGCCACCACATCAGGTGAACCCTGTTTGTTGTCATTAATACCATTATCGCCATAATCAAGCATTACATTGGTAGTACCATCATTCAGTTTGAACGAATAGTTGTGAAGTATAACCAGAAAATTGTTTGCATCAATTTTGGTATCATAATCAGAAATTCCTGTTCCTGACACTCCGGTAAGAGTAAGCTTAAGGTAATTGAACAGTCCGCTGCTTTCCAAAGCAGGATCATACAATTGCAAACCGTTCTGCGAAGTTGCTAAAAAGCTACCTCCTGTCATGGTAGGCTCTCCCGGATTTCTCATATATAAAGCATTCATATATGTTTTTCCGTTTACGTCAAGTGTTTCTGTAGGATTGGCTGTGTTCACCCCTACTTTTCCTTTCTGGGCATTCAAAAATATCCCAAGACACATTATTATTGTGATATAAATTTTTCTTTTCATAGTTTTTTTATTGCAGCCCTAGAGGCGTGTTCGTTGATACTCCTGAATATCCAGCAGATGCTGAAACAGAACCATTGAAAGTTCCCCAATCTTTAACTAATGATTTCTCGAAAACATTTAAAGTAAGTGTCCAGGTTCCGTTTTGGGAAGAAACAGTTCCTGCTCCTTTAAAAGCCAGGTTAATAGCGTGATATTTTTTACCGTTACTGGTTACCTGTGTAATTTCAGTGGCATAGGAACCATACGATTTGGGGTTGGTGGTAGTATTCGCTGCCGAAACCGCTCCTGTAAAAACAGCACCTGTAATTGCCACAACATATTTATCTGCATCTAATCCTGTATTGAGATTCACTACTTCATCCTGTCTTACATTTTTCAATACAACATTATACATATTTACAGGGGCTACATTACGGAGCGATATGTCCAACAGCTTAACTTTACCTACCGGTGAAGTATCTTTTGAACGGGTAAGAAGAAGATAATTTCCGCTTGCCTTTGTATTTTCAGTGTCTATTAAGTAGGACTCTACCAATGTTTCTCCTTCAACATCGAGAGTTCCTTTGGGTGTGTTAGTATTAATTCCAACTTGTGCATTAATGCTTACAGCAGCAAATCCCGTAAAGAGTATTGCAATAATTTTTTTCATAGAGTATTTATTTTATTGAATTAATGGAGCTGCCGCTGCACCAGTTGTAGAAGCATTAAGGTTTTGTGTAGAATTAAAATCCTTGGCATATGATCTGTCAAACACCAATAAATTTAGTGTCCAGACTCCTGTTGGAAACGAGTTATCAGGAGAAAATCCTTGGTAATCTGCTTTAAGTTTCCATGTTCCCCCTGAAGAATAAGCAAAGATCTGTGGCATTGGAGTAAGCCAGTCTGCAGAAAAAGTTCTTGTAGGTTGTGTAAATCCAAAAGAAGAAATAACTACCAAAAACTTGCTGGAGTTGATTTTCGTGTCAAATTGGTTTACCCAATCCTTGTCTGCAGGATCACAGGTAATTTTGTACTGAATAAGATTAATAGGCGCCGGTGAATTAGGTACAAAAGAATCATTGTACGCGGTAATTTTGTTTTCCGGTGCCGGAGATTTGATAATGAAAGTGTAATTCTCATCCGCTTTCAGTTTCTCCAGAGGCTGTTTGAAAACAACTCCTGATGTCTTCATTGTACCGTTCACGGTAAGCTCTTTTTCCGGGTTCGCAGTGTTGATACCAACCTGCGCACTCATGAGCACGGACGCACCCACCAGAATGGCCATCGAAATAATTTTTGTCATTGGGTTATGTGTTTATATAAAGCTTGTGTTTTGAATAACTAAATCCAACTTTACATTTTTTTTGTTAAAAACATACAATTACCATACGCCTGTAAACAGTGTATGAAAATAAAAAAACATAAAATTTATGGATTAGTTAACAGCTTGGTTGCAAGAACTATGCCATCTGTAGGTGAATTAAAAAATTGGGAAGAACTTAGCTACAGGCAAATAAACATAATCACTACAAAGTGATATTTGCGCTGAAGTAAACTACACTACAGAAGCAGTCAACAGAGAGTATACATTTTGAAAATACAAGCAAGGCAATGGCAAAAAAAAAAATATGATTTGATATCAGAATCTACTTTTATGGTAACCATTCACATTTATCATAAATAAACCCAAGGATATAAAAGCAAAAAGACCGCTTAACAGCAGTCTTTTTTATATTTTTATAAGTAATTATTATACTTTTTCTACTTGCATGTAGCTTAGTTCCATTGGAGTTTTTCTACCGAAGATCAATACAGAAACTTCAATTTTCTTTTTGTCTTCAAGAATTTTCTCAACTGTACCGTTGAATCCGTTGAAAGGTCCGTCAATTACTTTAACGTTTTCTCCTACTACATATGGAATCTCAACGTCGCTTGCGAATTCTGAAAGTTCGTCCATTCTTCCAAGCATTCTGTTCACTTCAGATTTTCTCATTGGAACAGGATCTCCTCCTTTTGTTAAACTTAAGAAAGAAATTACACCAGGAATATTTTTGATAACGTGAGGAATCTCTCCCATCAGATCAGCTTCGATCATCAGGTACCCAGGATAGTAAGGTCTTTCTTTAGGAACTTTTTTACCGTTTCTAATCTGAATAACCTTTTCCATAGGAATAACCACCTGAGTAACGTACTGCTCAAACCCTAAACGTTTGATTTCTGTCTCAATATAGTTTTTCACTTTATTTTCCTGTCCGC
>JASLCD010000191.1 GCA_030146295.1 Chryseobacterium sp. | reverse complement strand
CAATAAATTGAACACTAAAGAATACATATCATCCGGAATTATAGAATCTTATATTCTTGGCCATGCTTCTCCTGAGGAAGCAGGGATTTTGGAGTGTGTGATGAAAAATAATGCTGAAGTAAAAGCTGCTTTTGAAGAAGCACAAAAGACTTTGGAACATCTTGCTACAGCTCAGGCTGTAACCCCTCCAAGTGATTTGAAATCTAAGATCTGGAATAAAATTCAGCAGGAACAGACTGCTGAAGAAGTAATTCCTGTTCTTTCAGCAGAGATTCCTGAAGTAAAAGATCATAAAGAGACCACAGAAAGAGCAAATATTCAGGGAAATACCCACTGGAAAACTTATGCAATAGCAGCTTCTGCATTGTTTCTGATAAGTGTCGCCGGAAATTTGTTCTGGATGAATACCCAATCATCTCATGAAAAGGAAATCGCTTTGCTGTTTGCAGAACGACAAGCCCAGGATGAGGCCATGAAAAAAATGAATCATAAGCTTGATATGTTCTCTAATCCTGATATGCAGATGGTGATGCTGAATGGGGTAGAAAAGCATACAGATTCCAAAGCAATGGTTTTCTGGGATAAGAAAACAAAAGAAGTTTATCTGAATGCGGAAAAACTTCCTAAAGCTCCTACAGGAATGCAATATCAGCTTTGGGCTATTGAAGACGGAAAACCTGTAAGCGCAGGGATGTACACCGAAGACAAAGACAGCAGAATTGCACTGGCCAATATTTCCAATGCTCAGGCTTTTGCCATTACTCTTGAAAAAGAAGGTGGAAGCAAAGTGCCTACCATGGAGAATATGTTTGTAATGGGTAAAATTTAAACTCCTTTTTTATCAGTTTCCAAAGTTGACAAAATGAGGAACATCGGTTGAGAAATCATTCATTGGTAAAAGATTATTCCTATTGCTGTTAAAATCAAAGACCGAGTTATTATCAAACGGAACCCTAGGATAGTACATAAAAGAAATTTGAATTCTGTTGAAAACCAGATACGGATTATTAATTAATACCCCTATCCCAATTTTTGTATTTACCTTGGTTTTTAGTAATTTATCATCAGGCATTCCCAGCCACCCAACGGCTGTGGTCAGGTAAGGACTGAAATGGAAATTCTTCCACGTTTTATTAATGAACAGCTGAAGCTGATATCTTAAAACCAGTTTTTTAGTCCCTATATAATCTGAATTGTAAACGGGGAATTCATCTGCAGAAGAAAGATTGATTCTGTCTTTATAAGAATAGTTATGCTGCGGATTTCCCAATGCTATCGTCGGAGAAAAAAAGTGTCTTGCTTTGGCAAATTTCCAATCCATAAGATTCGTAAAATAGGTTCCGTCCACGCGGAAAGATTCCCTATTCTGGCTGTCTTCATTAAAAAACCGTCCAAACTGAGCTTTCACAGTGAAATAGCCTAATTTTATAAAACTTCCGTAAGAAGCAGAAATTCCCACATAAGGGTTCACTTCTTTGTTTCTTGATAAACCTCCTGCAATAATGTTCACAGAATTACCATAAGCAACATCTTCCGGTAAATCATATTGAAAAATATTTCTCTGAACCGAAAAGTTTCTGCGGATAAACCCAACAGACATCAAAAAGCTGTTGTATGAGCTAAAATATTTGTACTGGTCTATTCCCGGACTGTCCTTATACTGATAATTCTGAAATCGTCCTATTATCGCAATGTTACTGGATACTTTTTCGTTGGGATCTGATGAAACAGGAATCTGATAACCACCCCATAAATCCTGGCTGTATACTTTGATCTGAACTTCCGGAAACGCAGTATCGGTTTCTGTGGGAAGTAAAACCTTCCGTTTAAAATATTCAAATGTAAAACCTCCGGCCCATTTCGTCAAAGGTGAGAAAAAGTCTCTTCTTAAGCTGAAATTAATTCTTTCATTTTTTGAAAAATCTCTTTCTCCAAGAAGCTGGGCATTGATATAAGTCCCTAAAAGGTTATAGGTTGTATAGCTTCCCAAAAGATAGTCCTGCTTTTCTTTGGAATCGTTTCTGTAAAGGAAATCAAGAGTGTGCCCTAATCCCAAGACATTTTCTTCAGTAGCTCCTAAACCAATTTTACTCCCGGAATAACTGATTCTTGGCTTCAGACTCCAGGAATCCAGAACTTTTACTATAACATCAATAGAATCTTTACTGGAAGTGCTGTCGGAAACACTGATATTCACCCTGTTGACAAATGGCATTGCTCTAAGCAAACGCTCAGATTCATAAAGTTTCTGGGCGTTATATTCTTCACCTTCTTCAAAAAGTAAATAATTATTAACAGTAGAATTTCTTGTATTGGCATGAAGGTGATCTGCTAGCCAATCATACCATCTGGCTTTTTCTTTAGTCTCTTTCGAGCTATATCCAAAGGGATCAATGGTTTCGATCCTTATTTTTCTGATATACTTTTTGTTGTAAGTCTCCTGCGACAGTTTTTCTGTTCTGGATTTCACAGAAGTAGAATCCGGTTCTCTACGAAATATAAAGCGGTGAATGAATTTGGTAACCTTTCTCTTATCCGAAAATTCTTCTATTTTGTAATACAGCGAGTCTTTCTTTTCCTGTGCATGTAAAAAGAAAAAACCACTTAAAAAGAAAATCAGGGTTACAGCCGTTCTAGTCATTAGTCATCAAAATTCAATTCAGTTTGTAGTATCAATTTATAAGCCAACAAGCTTTAAACACCTACCACATTTAGGAAATTTTTCTATGCACACCTCACTTGTCCTTAATAGCCATCTCAGATGAGGCTCAGCATCGTTATTAAATTAAGTGTGAAAGAAAGCAATAGCAAAACAAGCAATTCTTTCGAAAAGCGGCTCTCTTTCTTGTAGAACCTGCTTACTATTGATGACAATCCTAAAAAGATTAATCCCGCCAATGTCAAAAAAACACTTCTGAATAGTAATGCCGGAATAAAATTATTTCCTAACATCTGATTCCAATTTTCATCTGATCCTATCCAAACTCTTGACATTCCTGCCAAGCATAGAAATCCAACTGTATAAATTAGCGCTTTTAAAAGAAAAAAAGTATTTGTCTTATTGGTGTACTCCATTCAAATTATAAAATAAGAAGCTAAAATTATAAAAAAATTCCTTCTATAGCTTAAATAAGTTCCAACCCAAGTAGACCAAAACACCACTATCCCATTTATCTTCGAATAGTACACATTTGGCTGCTTTTATCTGAGTTGGATATTTCCTGTAGTAATTTCTCAGGTTATTTAATTGAGTTCCGGAATTTGACTGTTTCTCCACAGCAAGTATATATTCGAAATACTGATCGGGATCAGTCACCTCATCAGGTATTTGATATTGATAAATAGCAGGCATATGTGAAAGGTTTATTGGGTCATTATTTACGGAATTCAATGAAAGACCAAGTTTACGGTAGGCCTGGTCAAAATCACAAGTATCTATTTTATTTCCTTTTAAGCATATTATATATCTAATAAGCCACCCGTTAAGCATTCATTTTAATCTACAGTCTTATCCTTAGGTTAAACCTTTTTTATTTGAAATTTTATTTGGGTTTCCAGCCGATCGACTGAAAAGCTAACTTAAATCATAAAAACAAGAAGATTTGAATACGATTTTTTTGTTATTTTTACTAATTATAAATAAAAATAAGATATGAGAAAAATTATATTCTCGGGAATAGCTGTTATAGGAGGGTTTCTGGCAGCAAGTGCACAGTGTAAACCGGTATCTGCTCTTGCAGAAAATTTTGATAGCTGGAAAGACATCAATAAATGCTGGACTGCTCAACCAGGGAAAGCCATGCTGTATGCGAGTGATAAAAGAATTATCTTTTATTCTATGAGTAATCCGGGCGAAAACATGTATCTGGTAACTCCGGAAATCAAAGCCGGAACCTATACTCTTTCTCTTGATCTTTCGGATAACGGAGGAGAGACCACACTGGAACTTTTCTCAGTGAACAACCCTTCCGATGCAAAGTCATTTGTTTCAGTAGCCAAACCTTCAAAAATAACAGGAGAGAAAAAAACATACACTATTTCTTTGAAAAAAGACGCACATCTGGGTCTGAAAGTTTTACTGAATGGTGTACATCAGGCGGTTTATATGGATAATCTGACTTTAAAAGCAGCTAAATAGATCTTTTATTGTCCGAACAGAAAAAAGCATAAAAAAGTCCCTATTTCAGGGACTTTTATTTTTTGAAAATTTTCATTTTCACAACTTGTGACTTCGGAGGGGTTCGAACCCCCAACCCTCGGAGCCGAAATCCGATATTCTATCCAGTTGAA
>JASLCD010000181.1 GCA_030146295.1 Chryseobacterium sp. | reverse complement strand
AAAAATAAACACCACGATATTTCGTAGTGTCTTCCTGTTCTAATAATATTTCTGCCTGACGGAACATTTTATTCAACGTACTTTCCACTTTCTTCATTTCCAGATGATTGATTACTTCAGTCAGTTCTATTCCAATTTTTTTGTCGTTTAACTTTGCGATAAAGTCTGGACTCTCGCAGGTAAGATTTTCAAATTTCACTTCGGGGAAGTGATGCATAAAAGAATTGAGAAGCAGAATCTCTGATTTCTTTCTGTATTTTTCACGGTCATGAAGCGGAGATTCGTCTATGGTGCGGTGATACTTTTCTATGGGCTTTTTTTTCAAATGCCTGTTCAGATAATATAAACTCAGATTCTTGATCAGATCTTCCTCAGAAAACGTCTTTTTCATGTGTGATGTTTTTATTTAATTTAAGAACACATGCAGCCCTGGGCTTTCATCGTTAAAAGTTTTTGATAATCAAAAATTTACACACTTAAAGGTAAGTAAAAAAACAATTCAACACTTAGTTTTCATATTAATTTATCTGTTAATTAATGTAAAGTTTATTTTCATTATTAATACCTTTGTCTTTTCTAACACAAACGCACATTTATGGATTTTAGGAATTTCAGAATACCCTACACAATCAATCCTCAATATTCCAAAAAAACTGCCTATTTCTCGATGGAATTTGCTCTTGAGCAAGTACTTAAAATATATTCGGGAGGACTTGGCTTTCTGGCAGGATCTCATATGAGAAGTGCCTATAATCTTAAGCAGGACCTTATAGGAATAGGAATTCTATGGAAATTTGGCTATTATGACCAGGCAAGAAATCATGATCAGACTTTACAGCCTGTATGGACGAGAAAAATGTACAGCTTTCTGGAGGACACCGGAATAAAATTTCAAATCGAAATCCACAGTGCTCCGGTATGGGTAAAAGTATGGTACCTTGATCCTGAAATTTTCAATACGGCACCTATGTTTTTCCTTTCAACAGATGTTCCGGAAAATGATCACGTTTCCAAAACTATCTGCCACAAATTATATGATGCCAATGAATCTACCAAGCTTGCTCAGTATATTTTATTAGGAAAGGGAGGAGCCAAGCTGCTGGATGAGATGAATATTGAAAGAGATGTTTACCATCTCAATGAGGCTCACGGACTTCCGGCAGCCTTTTACCTGTTGAAAAAATACAACGGGGACCTTACTAAAGTTAAGGAAAAACTGGTTTTTACCACACATACTCCTGAAGAAGCAGGTAATGAAAAACATAGTTTCAGATTGTGTTATGACATGTCCTATTTCTCCGGCTACAGCATGGAAGAAATAAAAAGTATTGAAGGTTCCGATGATGACCGGTTCAATCATTCTCTTTGTGCATTAAGGATGGCAAGAATCGCGAATGGGGTTTCTCAGCTGCATGGTGTAGTATCCAGAGCGATGTGGAATAAATATTCCGGAATCTGTGAAATCACATCTATCACTAACGCGCAGGAATTTAAATATTGGTCTGACAAGTCTTTATACAATGCAAAAGACGAAAATGATGCAACTGTTTTTGATTACCGCAAAAAGTATTTAAAGAAAAAGTTATTCAGTATTGTTGCAGATCAAACGGGTAATTTATTCAACCCCAATATCTTTACGATTGTCTGGGCCAGAAGATTTGCAGGCTATAAGCGGGCGGATCTTCTTTTGCATGATAAGGAAAGATTCTACAGACTTCTGAATAATCCGAAATATCCGGTACAGATCATCTGGGCAGGAAAGCCTTATCCAATGGACTACTCTGCTATTTCTACATTCAATACATTGGTTGAAGAAAGTAAAAATCATAAAAGTATGGCTGTTCTTACGGGCTATGAGCTTTCTTTAAGTAAATCTTTAAAACAGGGTTCAGATCTGTGGCTGAATAATCCAAGGGTTCCAAGGGAAGCTTCAGGAACTTCAGGGATGACGGCTGCTATGAATGGATCGGTCAATTTATCAACGGATGACGGCTGGATTCCGGAATTTGCCAAACATGGAGAAAACTCCTTCGTGGTACCCAAAGCAGATTATCTGAATATGAGTATCTATGAACAGGACAATTATGATTTAAACAAATTATATGAAATCCTTGAAAACGAAATTCTCCCTACCTATTACGATCACCCTGATCAGTGGAGAAAAATTCAGCATAATGCCATGAATGATGTGAAAGATCATTTCAACAGCGACAGGATGGCAGATGAATATTACAGAGTACTTTATAATGAAGCGAAATAAAGAAAATAAGAATTCAAAATTCTACATTTCATAAAAAAGCCCGGAAAATTTCCGGGCTTTTCTTTATTGGTTTATTTACTTTTTTTCTTTGAAGGTACCTTAAGGCCCTTTTCTCTGGCTTCAGAAATACCGATGGCTACGGCTTGTTTTCTGCTTGTCACTTTCTTTCCGGAAGAAGATTTCAGTTTTCCTTCCTTGAATTCGTGCATAACTTTTCCTACTTTGTCCTGAGCTTTTTCTGAATATTTAGTTTTGCTCATGATGAGATTTTTAAGATTTTGGCAGGGATACCCCTAGTTCATAAACGCAGGCATGTTTCAAATATTTTGAACGCTCTCTCGATGTTACCGATTCAAAATGATCATTTTTAAGCACAATGATCGGATCTTCTATATTTTCAATTTCAAAATTGGCAAAATACCGCTCATCCGGGCTGGTTTTGTCATTTTTTGCTTTAATTTTCTGCAGTTCATCCGCATATTTTCTGAATCCGGGATCTGAGGAGTGGATAAACTTGTATTCATCGCCTGCATACACATGGTAATGAAGTTTTTTCTCTATCAAACCTGCTTCATCAGTAATTTCGGGATTATCATTTCCGTCTCTAAACACTACCTCTACCAATGTTCCTCCTTTTTTATGTGCGCATTCTTCAGCGTCTTTAAAACTGGAAAAACCTGTATAAACGATCTGGTCGTTTAATACATAACGGTTCAGTTTCTGGTTGTATGCATTCGTTTCCATAATTATCATTTGATTTGATTTACAGTTATTATATATTCAATTTTTTTGCCAAATTGCTTTTTTTTAAGATTTCATTACTGAATATTTTTTATTACTTTAGAAGTGAAAACTAAAAAAATATTTAACTATGAAAAATTTCAAAAAAATTTCAAGACTGCAATTAAAGGAAATACACGGAGGTGTTTTACCAGGAATGAGAAGATGTGTAGACGAAGTTACCTGCCAACTCAGAATCTGGTGGATTGGAGGCGGACTAGACTCTCCCTGTACGCACGCATACCCTTTCTGCGCTCCTGAAGGATATTATCCGCCAGAAACAGAGAATCCGGGTACTATGCATGAAGCTTAATTAAAATACAGAATCAGGACACCAGATCCTGATTTTTATTTTATATGGTTATATAAGTAAGAATTATTAAATTTGGAATCATTAAAATTAGAAATGAAAAAACTCCTATTAACTCTTACTGTTGCTGCTGTATTCCAAAATGTATCAGCTCAGGAAATTACTTTAGATAAAATATATTCAGGATATTACCGTGGAAAAGGCATCGCAGGGATTACTTCCATGAAAAACGGTGAAAATTATCTTGTGATTGAACCCTCAGGAATTGCAAAATATTCTTATAAAACTTCACAGAAGGAGGGAAATCTTGTGGACGGAAAATTTGAAAGCTATATCTTTTCTGATGATGAGTCAAAAATCCTTTTACAGGTAGGAAGCCAGCCTATTTACAGACATTCTTTCCTTGGAAAATTTGATGTAAAAGATTTAAAGTCCGGAAAAGTAATCAGCCTGAATGAGGGTAAAACAGTTCAGGAGCCAACATTTTCACCTGATGCTACCAAAGTGGCATTTATTTCGGACAACAATTTATTCTATCAGGACCTTACTTCGGGAAAAATCATACAGATCACTACAGATGGTAAAAAGAATTCAATTCTGAATGGTTTGGCAGATTGGGTTTATGAGGAGGAATTCGGACATGCAAGACAATATGAATGGACAAAGAATTCTGATGCTATCGTTTTTGTAAAATCTGATGAAAGCCAGGTTCCGGAAATCTATATTCCTATCTACGGAAAAAGTTTATATCCAGCTGAGATGCGTTATAAATATCCAAAAGCAGGTGAAAAAAACTCTGTCGTTTCAGCACAGCTATACCGTCTTGACAATGGAAAAACAATGCCGCTGAACTTAGGTTCTTTCAAAAATTATTACATTCCAAACGTATTTCAGACGGCAAAACCTGATGAAATTGTTTTAATTACTTCTGAAAGAATTCAGAATGCTTCAGATATTTTAAAAGTAAATACCAAAACGGGAGCTGTTCAGAAATTATTCACAGAAACGGATGATAAATGGATTGATACAGACAGCCCTACTCTGGAATTCCTTGAAGACAATTCTTTCCTTTGGTCTTCCGAAAGAGACGGAAATCGTCATCTTTACTGGTATGATAAGGATGGTAAGCTTAAAAAGCAAATTACCAAAGGAAACTGGGAGGTAACCGATTATTATGGTTTCAACCCTAAATCTAAAGAAATTTACGTTCAGACGACTGAGAAAGGAAGTATCAACAAGGTAGTTTCCAAAGTAAATATTGAAAGTGGAAAAGCTCAGCTGATCTCTAACGCAGAAGGAAACAACGCTGCCAATTTCAGCAAAAACTATAATTATTTCATTGAAACCTCTTCTACTGCTTCAAGACCTTTAACTTATGTTTTAAAGGATGGTAACGGAAAAGCAATAAAAGAACTTCAGAACAACAATGATCAGTTACAGAAATTAAAAACGGATAATTTTGTTGAAAAAGAATTCATCACGATTCCGAATGCTGTAGGTGATCAGATGAATGCGTGGATCATGAAGCCTAAAAACTTTGACCCGAATAAAAAGTATCCTTTATTTATGTTCCAGTATTCCGGGCCGGGATCTCAGCAGGTTGCCAACTCATGGGATAATGGAAATGCAATGTGGTTCAACCACCTTGTACAAAAAGGATATATTGTAGCTTGTGTAGACGGACGTGGAACCGGTTACAAGGGAGCAAAATACAAGAAAGTAACCTATATGAATTTAGGAAAATATGAGATTGAAGATCAGATCACTGCAGCTAAGTGGTTGGGAAACCAGTCTTATATTGACAAAAGCAGAATCGGAATGTTCGGATGGAGCTTTGGTGGCTATATGACCAGTTTGGCAATGACTAAAGGAGCAGAGGTCTTCAAAATGGGAATTGCTGTAGCACCGGTAACCAACTGGAGATATTACGACTCGGTATATACGGAAAGATTTATGAGAACCCCTCAGGAAAACCCTGATGGATATGATAAAAACTCTCCTACAGAATATGCCAGCCTATTAAAAGGTAAATTCCTGCTGATTCACGGAACTGCTGATGACAATGTTCACTTCCAGAACTCAATGGAATTTTCTGAAGCTTTGATTCAAAACAAAAAACAGTTTGACTTCATGGCTTACCCGGATAAAAACCACGGAATTTATGGCGGACAGACAAGACCTCAGCTGTATCAGAAAATGACAGATTTTATCCTGAATAATTTATAAACAATACATTATATCTAATAAAAACCCCTTTCAAACTTTTGAAAGGGGTTTTTATTAAGGATATTTTACAGCCTTATCCAATTCTATCGGATTATTAAAAGACTTTATTTTCTTTCTTTCGTTAGCTTCAGCTGGTTTCAACTGTTCTTTCGTGAGAATGGTACCGTCTTCAAGTTCTAATTTTTTTCCTTCAGTTAAAACAAGTCTTCCATTCAGTATATATTTAAAAGGACTATCATACAATTCTAACTTCAATTTATCCAGTTTAGCCTGATTAACAGGAATTGCTCTGGAAATGGAATTTTCTAATGAAACCCGTTTATATGAATCCTGGATTTTTTCACTTTTAATCACTTTGAAGTGGTAGTCTTTTTTAGCATCATACAATTCCATAATAAGTCCTGGTAAACCATTGAATTTATAGGGCCCATAAGGAATCGGGATGTCTTTGGAAAACCATGCCACCCAGTTTCTTCCTCCAAACCTCGTTACAGCTTTTTGTACCTGATAGCCCCCAAATGTTTTGGTACTATCTGAAATTTTCCAGTTCTGCTCTGCCTTTTCGCTAATTTTATAAAAATTCACATCTCCTATATATTCATAGTTCTGATACGAATTATCATTTATTGCTTTTATTATAAATGAACTCAGTCTGTATCCTTTGAATCCACCATAAACTCCTTTAGCCGTAAATATTGAATCGTTGATATAGTATATTCTGTTATAATAGGTCAAATCATCTTTAGAAATATCCAGATTAAAATTTTCTTTGATTAGATTGTTTGAGGTGGAATCTTTCTTATATACAACATCATACACAAATCTGTTGCTTTGAGAAAAACAAATAAATGTTCCCAGTAATAAAAATAATAGCTTTTTCATAGTTTAATTCTAGTCAATCATTTCAGATAAGAAGTATTCTAAATCTGCCCTGTCATATTCTATAGGGTATTGATAACCATTGATAAAAATATCCGGTGTAAAATTAATATCATTAATATTCCTCCATTTTTTCTGATTGTTCAAAATAGAAATAACATGATCCTGATTACTGAACAAATGAGAGTATTTATTATTCCAATTATTAATTTCTTTTTTATCAGTTCTCATGGTATACCAATCTTCCAAAGCTACAAAAAAAGTTGATTTGTCTTCAGAGTTTTCATAAATACAAGCTAAATGGATGTATGTAGAGCGTAATTCTTCAGGAAAATTATCTAAATCTGCATCCAGCACAAGACGAATATTAACTTTAGTACTATAATTGTTTATGATTCTCATGAATGTCGGATAAAATTCTTTGCAATATTTACATGAAGGATTGGTAACTAAAGTTAATGTCACAGTAGAATCAGAGTTTCCAAAATTGAAAGAATTTAAAAAATCATCATTAAGTGTTTTCTTTTGGATTGAAAGGTTATTTCTAAAAAAAGAATAATTCCTTTTAAACCTTGAACTTTTTACAATCTCTTCTTTCAGTTTATTATTCCAGTTAATTTTTTCCTTTAAATAAAGAAGAAACAAAGCAGAAGCCGAAACAAATACCCCATACAACACAATAGAAAATGGATTGATTTTCACAAGTGGATTTGGTAAGAAAAGCAAAAGGGCCAGCTGGGCATAAACACACAGTATGATACCAATGCAAACCGGGCATAGCTTTTTGATAACAATCATCTGATAGTATAACGAAACAATGGAAATGGGTATAAACAAATAGAATATATACTTGTATATGAAATAATAAAAACTCAGATCTTTGTATACCGCTAAAACTATAAAACTAATAATTTGAGAGACAAAGAATAATAAAGAAATTTCTGATATGTCAAAAAATTTCCATTTTTTATAATTAAATACATAATCACAGTCTGTCTTTAACATTTTATTCTGACACACTCCCAAGGGTATAATAGTTCCTTTACCATGAGTTTTTTTATAAGCCTCATATGAAAAGAATACTCCTAAAAAAGAAAGTGATATATATGCTAACCCTGTATAAAGCAAAGAAAAATCTATTAACAAAACAGAAAGTATGAGAGAACTCAGTAAAATAATACTCCATAAAAAGAGATTGCTTTTTTTCTTTTCATTGTAAAAGCTTTCCGATTTATCAACTAATAAGACAACATTAGACGTTGAAATGTCATATTTCTTTTTCTCTTCTAATATAAAATTTCCTTCATTGATTGAAAGAAAATTTTTGGGCAACAATTCAACATCTTCTTCATCTATTTCAAAAATTGAACAATCAATATTAAAAAAATGAAGTGTATCGGAAAAAGACAGAATATTAGGAAATTCCGGATGCCCATTTAATTGGTATTCAAACTCAGTCTTATCAATATGAATATCAATAAGGTTTAAATAGCTTGTTAATATATTAATATTTTTCTTCATAAATACTTAAAAAATAATCAGCAATGAAAATTCATTGCTGATTGTGGTTTTTAACAACATCCTCTTCCTCCGCATCTTGCACTTCCGTCTCCAGGACAACCTGCCTGTATACATCCGCATTCTGCTCCTCCATCAATTGGATCTTCAGGTAATCTTTTTCCTCCAGTTAATGTTCTTAACTCAGTTCTTGAAAGGCTTGCTTTCTTCAATTTTAAAGCGTTCTTTTTCATAAATTTTTTTTTGAATATTCTTGTCATTATTGACTTTTCAAAACTATAAATTAAAATCTCTAATAAGAGAAATATACCAGGCATTTTTCTGGCAGATTATTTGCAGAAAATGTACATGTTTTGCATATTTGCAATAGACATTAAGAAATCATGAAGCAAGAAAAACTAAAAAACCTACGAAAACTCAAAGGCATCTCTCAAGAGAAGATGGCAAAAATTTTATCTACTGATCCTTCAAATTATTCCCGAAAAGAGCGGGGTGAGGTAAGGATACATGAAGAAGAATGGAAGAAAATAGCTGAGTCACTCAGTGTTTCTATTTCTGATATTAAAGAAGAGGACGAAATAGTAATCAGTAGTAAAAACTCCACATTCAAAGACACTTCCCAATATCAATACATCCAAAATTTTAATTATTCAATCATTGAAAATTTACAGGATTATATTGATTTTCTTAAACAAAAGATTTATGAATTAAAAGAAGAGAATCAGATACTAAAATCTCAAAATGGATCTTAGCCTATAGATTTTTCTATAACAGTCTAATTATATAACATCTTTATGAATAATAAACCTCCCTTTTAATTTCTAAAAGGGAGGTTTGTCTTATATTCGTTAAGGATATTTCACTGCTTTATCCAGTTCTATAGGATTATTAAAGGCTTTCATTTTTTTCCTTTCGGTAGCTTCTGCAGGCTTCAGCTGCTCTTTGGTGAGAATGGTGCCGTCTTCAAGCTGTAATTTTTGCCCTTCTCGCATAGTCAAATTTCCATTCAAAACATATTTAAAAGGATTGGAATAAAGATCTAATTTTAATTTATTCAGTTCTTTCTGATTAACAGGAATGGCTCTGGACATAGAGTTTTCCAACGAAACACGTTGATAACCTTCTGCAATTTTTTCAGTTTTGATAACTTTAAAGTAATAATCTTTCTTTGTATCATAGAGCTCCATAATCAATCCTGGTAAACCATTGAATTTATAAGGACCGTATGGGATCGGGATATCTTTAGAAAACCAGGCTATCCAGCTTCTACCTCCAAACTCCGTAATTGCTTTTTGAACCTGCAAATTATTTGAATTTTTTACGCTGTCCTTAATAATCCATTGTTGTTTGGGTTCTTCTGTTAATTTATAAAAATTTACATCACCAATATATTCATAGTTTTGATATGAATTATTATTTTTCTTTTTAATGATAAACGAGGTCAACCTGTAATTTTGAAAACCATGAAGATCTAATGAATCATTAATAAAATACATTCTATTATAATAAGCTATATCATCTTTTGTGATATCCAAATAGTGATTCTCTTTGGTAATATACTTTGAAATTGAATCTTTCTTGTATTTGACCTCATAGATGAACCTGTTGTTTTGTGAAAACATCATGCATGTTCCCAGTAGTATAAATAATAAGTTTTTCATAATTCATTTTAATTTTCAGATAGAAATTCAGGGACAAAAAACTCAAGATCTGCTCTCTCATACTGAATGGGATATTCCCTGTCATTCATAAAGATATTGGGTGTAAAATGCACACTATTGCTGCTTACCCATTTTTCGTGCCCTCTTAATAATTCAAGCGCATTCTCTGAACTTCCAAAATATTTAGAGTATTTTTTATACCAGCCGTTTTTGTTTTCGCTATATCCCTGAACATCATACCAGCCGTTCAGCGCTTCTAAAAATTCTGTTTTATTTTCGCTATTGATATAAATATTGGTAAGATTTATATGAACCATTCTGTTATCAAGATCCTCCCTGCTAAGGTCTACATCAAAGAAAATATTGATTCTCAACTCATCAGAATATTTTTTAACCAGCTTTAGAAAAACAGGATAAAATTCTTTACAATGCTTACAAAAGGGATTGGTAATAAAAGTCAGAATTTGATCTGCATTTTCATTGCCAAACACAAAAGAACTTGAAAAATCATTATTGATCAACCTTTTCTGCAAAGACAAATTATTTTTGAAAAACTGATAGTTTCTCCTGAATTTCAAATTCCTTTTAAGCATATTTTCATCTTTCTGTGCTTTCTTATTTTTTGTTCGAAGGTTCAACAAAACGATGACTGAACCGAAACAGCCAATTAAAAATAAGGCTACAGCATTACCATCAATTGGTTTATTCATAAAGAAAATAATATTAGATGCTATCAATTGAATACAGACAGAAGCTATGATTATCATACAGACCGGGCAATATTTTTTAACAACAAATACCTGGTAGAACAGTGATAAGAAAGCAACGGGTAAGAATGCAAATAACCCATACCGATAGACTTCAAAGAAGAATTCAATATCCTTTATCAGACTTAATACTATAAAACATACTAATTGACTGGTAAAAAACAGGAGTGAAATCTCAGATAAATCTATTTTATTAAAAATCTTCCATTTTTTGGAATTAAAAACCATGTCACAATCTGTATTCAGATAATCGCTTTTACATACTCCAACCGGTATGAATGTTCCTTTTCCATGAGTTTTCTTGTAAGCTTCATAGGCAAAAATAAATCCGATGAGACCAGTAGCAGCAAAGATTAATTTCAAAACCAGATTAGAGGAATCATATCCGAAAAGAAATAGAAATAACAAGGCTACTATTCCCCAATTAATATAGGCACTCTGAAATTTTGATTTTGTCTGGGTCTGCTCTTCAGATGGATCTACAATCAGTATTATATTTTCCCATTCTGAAAAAAAATCTTTTGTTGGAGATCCATTTACTGCTATTTTGTTATCTTTATTGCTTACAACAGCAAGCTCTCCTTCTACTAAAGCCAAAAAATTCTCAGGTAAAATATCTTTTTCCTCATTATCAATTCTGTAACTGTAATTTTCAATATTGAAAAAGCTTAAAGCATCAGAAAATGCCAGAAGGCTTGGAAAATCCGGGTGCCCTTCCAATTGGAGTTCAAATTCATCCTTATCAATATGTATTTTATGATCATCCAGATAATTGATAACAGCAGTATAACTTTTGCGTGTCATTTTAATATCGCTTTTTGCATTTCAAAAAAATAGCAACAGTTTCCTGTTGCCATTTTTAAAAGATTTACACTGATTACCCACAACAAAAAGTACCATTGCAATAAGAATCACCATTCCCATTATGAGTGTTTGCACAAGCAGCATTCGTACATGCACATCCTCCCTCTGCATTAGGAGCTACCATCCCTCCTTTAATTTTTCTCTGCTCATCTCTGGATAAAATTCCTTTCATCTTTTTTAAATCAAATTTTTTCATAAAAATGTTTTTTTAAATGATATGTCACTATTGACATTGACGAAAGTAGAAAACAAATATCACTGTGAAAGGAAATACATGTGCATATTTTTTGCAATTTAACTTTCCTTTAAATTGCTGGATGTGTACAGATTTTTAAATAGAGAAAACCTGTTTGCACATTCCTGTTTTCTATTTATTTCATTAATCATTTATCTCAGTATTATTTATTTTATCAATTAAAATTAAAAACTTATTTTTGGGAAATTTGAAAATTGACTATATGAAGACTAAACATCCTAAAGGGCTGCCCTTCCTCTTTTTTACAGAAATGTGGGAGCGTTTCGGGTACTACCTGATTCTTGGAATCTTTGTTCTGTATGTTATTGAGCCTACCGGTATGAAAGGCGGGCTTGGACTGCCGGATAAAACTGCTGATGATATTTTCGGAACTTATATTGCCTTAACTTATCTGACTCCATTCATTGGAGGATTTCTGGCAGACCGAGTTTTAGGATATATTAAATCGATCTATCTGGGAGGTTTCTTAATGGCTGCGGGATATATAGGAATGGGTGTTTTTAAAGATTTGCCTCTGTTTTATACCTCATTGGCATTGATTATTATTGGAAATGGTTTCTTTAAGCCAACCATTTCAACACTGTTAGGAAACCTTTATTCTGAAGAACCTTATAAAGCTAATAAAGACTCCGGATATAATATTTTCTATATGGGAATCAATATCGGAGCATTTATCTGTAACATCATTGCCGCATTTATGCGTAACAAATTCGGTTGGGGTGAGGCTTTCATTACTGCCGGAGTAGGAATGCTTATCGGTATGGTGATTTTTACCATCGGAAGAAAGCACTATATCCATGCTGCACAGATGAAACCTGTACAGGAAGGAGATACAAAACTTTCTGAAATCATGCTTAAAGTATTTGTTCCTGCCATTATCGCAGGAGCAATAGGTTGGTTTATTCCTAACAATATTTTTGGAAGTGACAGTACAGATGCCTTTATTTTTGCATGTATACCTGTAATTTACTTTTATGCATCTCTTTACTTTAAAGCCAAGCCTGATGAAAAAGCTTCTATCGGAGCATTGCTTTCAGTATTCCTGATCAGTATGTTCTTCTGGGCTGTTTTTAAACAGAATGGTACTGCTTTGACAAGATGGGCAAATTATTATACAGACCGAAGTGTTCCGGCTTCTCTTGAAAAACCATTGGAAAATATCTATATGGTGGAAGGCAAGAGCTACCAAAACAAAGAAACTCCGGTTTATGACAATCAGTTCAGATCCCAGAAGGATGACAAAGGAGAGACTAAAAAAGAGATGGGTAAGGATGTTTATTTTAAGAACATCTCCCCTGAACAGCAGGCTGTCCTAGAGCAAAATCCTGAGAATAAAGTATATCTGTACAATACGGAATTATTCCAGTCTATTAATCCGTTCTGGGTTATTGCACTGACTCCCGTTATTGTTGGATTCTGGGCATTGTTGAGAAGAAAAGGCAAAGAACCTTTAACGCCTACCAAGATTGTTTTAGGATTATTTATTTCCGGACTTTCCTGCCTGGTGATGGTTTTAGCAGTGATGGCCGGAGACAATGGTGCTGTAAAGGTATCCCCACTATGGCTTGTTGCCAGCTACGGAGTAATTACCATCGGAGAATTATGCTTGTCTCCCATGGGACTTTCCTTTGTTTCCAAGCTTTCCCCGGCAAGAATTACGGCATTGATGATGGGAGGGTTTTTCCTGGCCAACTCTGTGGGAAATAAGCTTTCAGGAATTCTGGCAAGTACATGGTATAATTATGAAAACAAGACAAATTATTTCCTGGTCAACTTCGCTTTGTTAATATTTGCGACACTTTTAGGTCTTTCTATGTTAAAAAGACTGAACAAAATCATGAAAGAAAAAGGGCATTAATCCCTGATATTATAAAGATTAGCAAGCTGCGGAATAGTTCCGCAGCTTTTTTATTTAAAAATAAAATTAAAACCTTGCCAAAAACCCAAAATAAACTATATTTGT
>JASLCD010000178.1 GCA_030146295.1 Chryseobacterium sp. | reverse complement strand
TTAGACAAAGAGGTACTCAGCACCACCCAGGTGATAACGTGGGAATCGGTAAAGATCACACTTTGTTTGCATTAGTAGATGGTAAAGTAGTTTTCAGAAAGAAAGCAAACAACAGATCTTTTGTATCTGTAGAACCAAACGCATAATTTTTAAGCGTTTTATAAAAATTAAAGCTTCAGCATTTGCTGAGGCTTTTTTTTGTTCAGTTTGAATAATGATAAAACATTTTTCACATATTTTCATTTTGTGGTGAAATATTTTTATATTTGTTAATAACCCGATTATGAATCAGTTGTCATGATTGATTCATAAGAAGCGAACAATAAACCCAATCAAAATAGCTATGAAAAATGTAAAAAAATTATCCAAGAAGAATTTGAAGGAAATAACAGCCGGAGTAGCTGCTACATGTCCGTCTATGTTTGAATCGTGTGATGAATGGTGCAGATGGTCACCCTGGCAAAAGTCACATTGTATATTATCACAGGCATGTACAGAATGTCTTGATTAAAATTCGAAATACAATATCATAAGTCCTTTGGGATTTGTGTTAAAGCTGAACCTTTCACTAGTGTTCAGCTTTTATTTTAAGTTAAAAAAAACAAATAATATCCTATGATAGTGAAATATTTATATATTTGCTCGTGATATAAAATCATTGCGTTAGCCGAAAAGCATATAGAGTAGGTGATCCATTAAAACTAAATAATCATGAAAAATTTGAAAAAATTAACCAAGAAAAACCTGAAAGAAATTAACGGAGGAGGCGTTTTAGCACTGTGCCCGCCAAAACCGATCAGATCATGTGATATCTGGTGCGGAATGACTCCGGAGCAGAAAATGAGATGCCTACTTGATGTAGAAGAACCTTGTGAGTGCTTTTAATGATTATTGATCTTGCTTCATATAAAGCTTAAAACAATATCGGCGGCTTCAAAGAAGCCGCCGATATTATTCTATATTATTGACTGTTTAGAACCCAAACTGGAATCCTGCTTTAACACCGAATTTTGAAATATCCGGTCTGTCGAGATAATTTCCTCTCCAGTTGAAATCTACTCTGAAAATTCTAAGATTTCCGATTCCTATATTTTCAATCCCAAATCCGTATTCATAATAAATATGTTCGCTTGGTGCAGAATATTTATACCCTTCCACGTTGATTGCCTTTGAAGCATTGCTTAATGTTCCGTAAGCACCTCTGATGAATGCAACTTCTCTAAGTTTCAGTTTTTTAATCAAAGGAATATAAGATAGAATTTTACCATTAAAATGATGCTCCAGCTGAAGGGTAGTATAAGCATCGGTCACAAACTCATAATAATTAAGCTGAGAGAAAGTGTTCGGCACCAAACCATAGGAAAGGTTAGCCGGAATTATATTCTGTATTGCTAAGGGAACGGTATTAAAGTTTTTTCCTGCTTCAAAATTAACAACTGTTTTTCCCAAAGTTCCCAGTAAGAAAGGTTTGTAGAACATAAACTGCAGTTTGTCGTAATTAAAATCTGCATTGAAAAGTCCTTCAATCCCTCTGGTATATCTTAAAACAATGGTTGGGGCCAGATTTCGAGCCTGGTAACGGTCGATACCGGTTTGTGAAAATTTGGCTCCTGGTTTTGCGATTAAACTGATGGTTACATGGGAATCATTAACTGTTTTTCTTAGCTGCCCGTCCTTATAATACATAAGGTTGAATTTCTCGGGAATGGCAGATTTAATACTCTGCATAACACCGTCTACTCTTATCTGGAAGTTCTTCCAGGGTTCAATAGCGGCAAAAACATTCGTTTGGTTCACTGAACTTAAAGAAATGTTTTCTCCTCTTGCAAAAAAGGTACTGGAAGATAAAGAACGTGAGGCAACACCGTCACCGGAGGTAAGCTGGCCTCCCAGCTGGACAATGTCTCTGCTGGTTCCTGCACCGATCATAAAACGATTGAGCCTGTTGAACATATATCTTGCTTCAACTCCGTATTTGAACTGTTGATCTTTGAATCCGTAAGCCGTATAAAACTGAACTCTCCAAGGGTCATTGAGCCCAAAATAAGTTCGTGCTCCTAATCTTATTCTGTCTCCTTCCACTTCATTTCTTCCGTAAATGGAGAAAATAGGGCCAATATCTATGCCTTTAAAGGCATTGTAATATCGTGAACCAAGTGTTTCAAACAGTTTTACCATTCGGTTGAATTTTGGGGTCTGCTGAAGCTGATCAAGCATGTTATAAACACCCTGTTCTGCTTTAGATAAAGTGTCAGGTCTCGCTTTGGTCCAATATGCCTCGTCTTTATTCGTAAACTGGTCTTCATACTCCTCTTCGGTGCGTTTGAACACTTTGGGATCAAGAGGTTTATTGAACTCATATTCGGAATAATCTACCGACCTTTTGGCTATGATGCTCTTCGCCCCTTTCTTTTTGGAAAAAGGACTCATCTCAAATTCGGTGATCAGTTTTTTGGGAAGAAAAGTGGTTTCATCAGGATTGTCATACTCCACTTGGGTATACACACTGTTGACGAAATTGACATTGATTTTTTGGGTCGATTTTAATGTTGCCCCTAGAACAGCATAGGTGTCTGTATCTATATAAAGGTTTCCCTGGAAGGCAAGGATGTCTTTTCTCTTAGGTTGATATCTTATCTGAAAGGCTTTCTCTCCACGAATAGTAATGGTGTCCATAAGACTATAGTCATAGGTGCTGAATCCATCAGTTCCTACGGGACTTTGAAATCCGATATCGAAATAGTTCAGGGTATTATCGTAGATATTGATATCACGATACAGGTTTTTGGCGGAGACGGTAATCACCTGGTTGTCCTGAAAGCCTGAAGTCTTTTGAGCGATCAACGTTCTTTTGCTGTTCTTGTCTGGTCTGTTTTTACCAAAATTTTCATATACCGCTTCATTCAAAAAAATGGGAAGACCAAGTCTTCCACTCGCAGTAGAATCAGCATAATCGAAAATGAAATCCAGTTTATTGAAAATCTTTTTCTTCATGAACGCACTATCCAGGTTGTTAAGGTCAAATTGGGTTTTTTCGTATTCTTTATAGGAATAGGTGTCAAACTTTTCTAACCCATTATTTCTTTTCTGTGCCCATACTTTTTGCATAATAGCGTAAGCAGGGTTTTCTTTTTTGTTCTTATATTTTGGTTTGCCGCTTTGAAGGACAATTTCCTGGATATCACTTACTTTGGCCTGAGAAAGCTGTACGAAAATATTTTCGGCATTTTCAGGGGTAATGTCAAGAGTTTCTGGAGTGTAGTTTTTTCTGGAAAATCTAAGCTGATGGATGATGCTGTCTGACTGAACGATGAAGCTGCCTGAAGTTGTCGTCAGGGAAGGTGTTTTGTTGTTGTTGATAAAAATATCAACTTTACTGAGTTCTTTGTTATTCTTTTCGTCAACCACCTTACCGCTGGCTTTGTTTTGGGCACATACGGAACCAGCAAGAATTAGAAAGAAAAATAAAAGATAGTGTTTTTGGGAGTTATTGTTTAACATCATTCGTTTCTTCAGGCAATTAGCATAAACAAAAAGCATGCAGTTTATTAAAAAAATAGGTAAAAAAATAAAATATTTTTATTCTATTCTATTAAACGGCAAATGTAACGAAAATTATATATGTGTCTGATAAAATTAACTGGGAAATTTCGATGCTTATAAGGATAAGAATCAGTGAATTAATAACAACTAAAGCGTGATCCCGTTTATGAGCTGTCCGGCTGTTTTTTTTATGCGGTTTTTAAATGAAAAAAGACCTACATTTCTGTAAGTCTTTTTGCTCCTCCTGCTGGGCTCGAACCAGCGACCCTCTGATTAACAGTC